>JBIKZR010000383.1:0-2542 GCA_044354635.1 Crocinitomicaceae bacterium
AGAAAAAACGAAAAAAGTCAAACTTACGAAAGAAAGCATCCAGAAAGCAAAAGGATTGCTGACGTATTTAAAGCCTTACCGTGGCGCGTATTTTATTGGTTGGCTTTTTCTGATACTTTCGACTTCAGCAGGATTGATTTTTCCATTTTTGATGGGACAACTTTTAGGCGGCGGTTCCACCGAAAAACCTGTTTCGATGTCGGATTCGGTGCAATTGATTAACTTAAACAATATCAATACTGTTGCAATAATTCTTTTTATACTATTTGGTGTTCAGTCTGTGTTTTCCTATTTCAGGGTTGTAATCTTCACCAACGTCACAGAAAATGCGCTGCGCGATATTCGGAAAGCCGCGTTTGACCGGTTGATTTTCATGCCAATGGATTTCTTCAACAAAAACAAGGTTGGCGAATTGACCAGTAGACTTTCTTCAGATATTGCCCAAGTTCAGGAAACAATGCGCACCACTATTGCTGAGTTTTTCAGACAAATTGTTATTGTTATCGGTGGTATTGCATTTTTGGTTTTCCTTTCTTGGAAACTAGCCTTAATCATGCTTGCAACAGTTCCTGTGATGGCAATTATCGCCGTAGTTTTTGGGCGATTTATTCGTAAACTTTCCAAAAAAGCGCAAGACCAAGCCGCCGCATCCAATTCTATTATTGAAGAATCGTTGATGGGAATTGCCAATGTGAAATCATTTACCAACGAATATTTTATTCTAGGAAAATACAGCAAAGCGATTGAAGAAATACGGAGTTTAAATATTAAGAGTGGCGTTTGGCGTGGCTTATTTGTTTCTTTCATTATTTTTTGCTTGTTTGGAGCAATCGTTTTCATTGTTTGGCAAGGTTTATTAATGACGCAAGGTCCAAATCCTTCTCTTTCTTCTCAAGAATTCTTTTCGTTTATCATGTATACCGTAATGATGGGAGCATCCATTGGTTCACTGCCAGACTTATACGCCAGCATCCAAAAGACGATTGGTGCAACGGAAAACTTAATCGATATTATCAATACACCAGGTGAAAAGCAATTGTTGACAGGGCGTTTGAAACCAGAAATTCACGGAAACGTTGCTTTTGAAGATGTACGTTTCACCTATCCGCAGCGGGAAGATATTTCGGTATTAAATGGTATTTCTTTCAGTGCTAAATCCAATGAAACTATTGCTTTGGTTGGTGCTTCCGGATCTGGAAAATCGACTATAACTTCCCTCCTATTGAATTATTACGCTGTAAAATCCGGCAAAGTGCTTTTCGACGGCGTGGATGTGAAAGATATCGAAATCGACTATTTGCGCAGTAATATGGCAATGGTTCCACAGGAAGTGATACTATTTGCAGGAACGATTCGCGAAAATATCAGTTTTGGTAAAACCACCGCAACGGAGCAAGAAATAATTGAAGCAGCTGAAAAAGCGAACGCGTGGGAATTTATCTCCAGCTTTCCGGAAGGATTGGATACCCAAGTTGGCGATAGAGGAATTCAGCTCTCCGGAGGACAAAAACAACGCATTGCAATTGCACGAGCGATTATAAAAAATCCATCGATACTCATACTGGACGAAGCAACATCTGCTTTGGATTCTGAATCCGAAAGACTGGTACAAGACGCACTGAATAAGTTAATGCTCGGTAGAACATCTTTTGTGATTGCACACCGTTTGTCTACGATTAAAAATGCGGATAAAATACTTGTGATCCAGCACGGAACAATCATAGAAACCGGCACGCACGATGAATTGATCCAAAAAAGCGGCGTTTACTCCAACTTGGTTGAATTGCAGGGGATTGAGTTGAATTGAGGATGTGTTGTTCATTCGGTAAGATGCTCAGAAGTTCAAAAACAGGTTTAACGCTGTTGATTCCACTTGTTTTATTGCTGATTTTAGTCGGTTGCAATGCCAAAACAAACAACTTGTCTGACTTTAAAGCACTTGAAGGCACATGGATTTCTTCGGACAAAAGCGGCGAGTTTATTGAAAAATGGTCAACTATCGGCGATACAGAAATGGATGGAACGAGTTTTATGGTTTTGAAAGGTGACACCATTTTTTCAGAAGTGATGAAATTGATGATTAACAATGATTCCGTCTATTATTGCCCTCTTGTAACTGGAGAAAATAATGGAAAAGCAATTCGATTCAAGCTAACTTCTAAGTCTCCCAAGAAATGGATTTTCGAGAATAAAACGCATGATTTTCCACAGCAAATAATTTACCAATTTAAAGGAAACGATTCACTTATTGCTTTCGTTCAAGGTAACGAAGGTAATCGTTTCAGAAGATTAGAATTTAGAATGAGACGTTCTAATTAGAAAAACCACTTGATTTTATAGGAATAATAAACCAGTTATTTAGGTATACTCTTTGAATATTTTGTTCAACCATTTTAGCATCGCAAACATCAACAAAGCAGCTGCTCCGAGCAACATGAAATTCACAAAAAAGAAGTTTTCCTTGTGTGCGTAACCGTCCCACAAACTGCTCAAAACACCAGATAATTTATTACCAATGGAAGTTGCAAGAAACCAGCCTCCC
>JBIKZR010000384.1:0-2538 GCA_044354635.1 Crocinitomicaceae bacterium
ATCACCAACGATTGTAGCGTTTTCAGCAAACCAACAATCGTTTCCAAATTTGGGCTCAAAACCTCTGCATGCTTTAATTAATGCCATTTCTTCTTTTTCACAAAGATAGGAAAAGAGAAGGCAAAAAGATTCTACTAATAAATGGTTTTAAATATATTTAATTGCTTCGCGCTTGGCTAGACCTTTTAATTGAATTTCTTCCACAAATTTCCGGACCGCTTCCGGTTCAGATTTTGAATATTGTCGCAACGACCATCCAATAGCTTTTTGAATAAAAAATTCTTTGTCCATTTGAAATTGAACAATTAAACTCTTTAAAAGAGTGAAGTTTACTTTTTCTTTATATTTAAGTTGAAAAATCAGGCAGGAGCGCTGCAACCAAAGATTATCTGATAAACGCCACTCTTCAATCAATTCTGATCCTGCATCTGGAAAAAGTTGGCAGTATTTCCCCAAAAAATTCGAAGCAATAGAATCGACAGAGTCCCACCACGATTTATTGGTAATAAGCCATTTTATTCCTTGGCTGTCGGATGCAGAAATTTCTTTTTTATCCCAAGTGTTCAGCCAGTCAATTGCGACATATTGGAATTCGCGTTCTTCCTTATTAAACAACTCTTTTAGTAACTCCCAACGAAATTCAGAAGGGCTTTCTTTAGGGATTTGTTTTACCCAAGAACGCTGAATTTCCTTTCTTTTTTCTGCTTTTATGCCGAAAAATGAAAAATGATCCTTCATGTATTTTGACATGCCAATACTATTGGCTTCAGAAGCAGAAAGCCTGAAAGAACTTTCCAGGCTTTCTACTAATTGAGATAGTTGAACCATTAAATCTAGCTTTTCATTTAAGCTTATAAATCTAGTTGATAAACTTCAGATAATGAATTATTATCTTTAATTGTAACATCTAAATCTTTCACAAATCCATCCTTTATATCGTAAACCCATCCGTGAAGATGCACTTGTTGGCCAGTTTCCCAAGCATTTTGAAGAATGGATGTTTTGGCTAGATCCAATACTTGTTCTTTAACATTTAATTCTACGAAGCGGTCAAACTTTTCCTTCTCATCGGTAATATTATTTAATTCAGTTTGGTGAAAACGGTAAACATCTTTGATGTGTCTAATCCAATTATCAATCAGCCCAAAATGCTTATTTGTGAGAGCGGCTTGAACACCGCCGCATCCGTAATGTCCGCAGACAATTACATGCTTTACACGCAAAACATTAATCGCATAATCCAAGACACTCAACATGCTCATATCGGTATGAATAACCATGTTTGCGATGTTTCTGTGCACGAATACTTCTCCTGGAGGAGCTCCAATTATTTCATTCGCTGGAACGCGACTATCAGAGCAACCGATCCATAAAAGAGGTGGTTCTTGACCTTTAGATAATTTTGTGAAAAATTGCGGGTCCTTGTCTAATTGTTTTGCAACCCATTCTTTATTGTTTTCAATTAATTGCTTGTAATATGTTTCCATAAGTTTATTTTTTTAATTTTTTTGAAATGAAATATCAGGGATATTAATGGTCTTTAATTCTATGTTTTTTTCTTTGGCTGTAAATAATTTAAAGTTCTGAATGATTTCCAAAACATCATAATCTATTTCTTTACAGCGCGTTCCGTTTATCGTAAGCAATGTATTTTGGGGTATTTGATTCAATGTTTTTTGAATACCTCCTTTGTTTAAAAAAGTCACTTCTTCAGAAAGATGAATAGTCACTTCGTTCTTACCGTCGCTAACATTTGTTTCTTGGGAAAAATTATTCCGAAAGTTTTTGCGCAGAATATAGAAAACAGAAATTGCCATACCAATTCCAATACCTCTTAGAAGATCCGTAAATAATACGCCGATTATTGTTGCTATAAACGGGATAAATTGTTCAAAACCGAGCGAGTAAAGCTGTTTGTATAATTGAATTTTCGAAAGTTTATATCCAACCATAATCAAAATTGCAGCCAAGGAAGCCAGTGGGATACTATTCAGTAGTTTTGGAATAAATAGAATCGTAATCAATAATAGAATACCATGTAAAATGGTAGAAATATTTGATTTTGCCCCTGCATTAATATTTGCAGAACTTCTTACAATAACTTGAGTTACTGGCAAACCACCGAGTAATCCGGAAACAATATTTCCTATTCCTTGTGCTTTTAGTTCACGATTGGTTGGTGTTTGGTGCTTTTCAGGATCAAGTTTATCTGTTGCTTCAACGCTCAATAAAGTTTCTAAACTACCAACAAATGCAATTGTTAACGCTATAATATAAACATTTGGGTTACTTAAAAAAGAAAAATCTGGAAAGGAGAAGAAGGATAGGACATCTTCGAAAGATTTGGCAAGAGGAAGTTCCACAAGGTGTTTTTCGGTGATTGTAAAATTCTTTCCAAAATTAGAAAAAAGGTAGTTCAGTAATATTCCAATCGCAACCACAAACAATGCTCCTGGGAGAATCTTAAAAAGTGCGATTTTTTTCATTCTATTGGTATCAAATAGTATTAAAATTGCCAAGGAAACCAAAGCTATAAGA
>JBIKZR010000081.1:0-7669 GCA_044354635.1 Crocinitomicaceae bacterium
TGGAAATGGAAAACGCGACAAGAGCACGACTAATTTTGGTTTAGAGCTGCTCAAACTGCGTCCGAATTAAGTGTGAAATAGTTGAAGTAGAATAATTTTCCGCTACGTATTCAAAAGCTTTTTGACCTAAAAGAAGCTGTTTTTCAGATGAAAGGAGCAATTCGGCAATTTTTGACACGAATTCTTCTTCCGTTTCAGCACTATACACCGTGGAAAAATCGTTGATTCCCTGCGCACCAACTGCTGTTGTAACAACCGGAATACCGAGTGAAAGTGCTTCCAGTAATTTCATCCGCACACCGGAACCAGACTGAATCGGTAAAACGAGAATTCCTTTCGTCAGCATGAAATCCGTGCTGTTTTCAACAAATCCATGATTAATAACACTTGTTTTTTTATCGCTCGGGAATTTCCCATTCATAAACGATCCAGCTAAATTTAAACGTACTTCAGGTATTACTTTTTTTAACGCTGGAAAAATACTGGAAACGAGCCAATCCACTGCTTCGCTATTTGGCTGCCAATTCATGGAACCTAGAAAGAATATACTATCGGTAGAAAATGTTGTTTTTTTAGATTGCACTTCCATCGCTACAGGAATTGTAACCATTGGCGTTTTAATTCCTAAGTTCCTGAACGTTTCTGCGTCCGTGTTAGAAATTGTCGCTAAAAGATCTACCTTATTTAAGTTGCTAATTTCCGCCGTTTTCATAGCGCAGGCCAACCTTTTTAAATACCATTTTTTAATCGGATTGAAAGTGTTTGCTGCGTATTGTTCCCAGATTTGGTGTTCCACATTGTGCGTTCGTATGATTATTTTAGCCTTGGAATGATGCCTAATGGTGGAAATATAAGGCGTCAAATACAGACTTTCCAGCACAACATGTGTAAAATTCTCAGCGCTTAATTTTGCGCTTAAATCTGCATGAAAATCGGGAGAATCAAAGCGTGAAATGTTATAGGATTTTCCATGAATAAGATTTTTAAGCGCTGGAAGAACCCGTATTTTTGTTTGTACAAATCGCGATGAAATGGAAACATTCTCCTTCAACGAATTAGGGTAATTTTCCGCTTTGAATGGGTGTTTTTGTGTAGCTAAACACAAGTGGTCAACTTCAATTTCTGCTTTCAAAAGACACGACAAAAATTGCTGCATTGCTTTACAACCGCCATCCACAACAGGGAAAATGGGTTTATTTGTGATGTAAAGAACTTTCATTTTTTTGTTTAAAGCGTTGCAACTGTTTTACCCATCGTTCTTTATTGAAAACTGGCGAATCATTTGCAGCGGCGCGCATTAAAATAAAAGCTACCGGCGCAAGAATCATCGAGGCGAACCACATGCCGATAAATGGCGAAACTACTTGCGAACTGGCTAAACTGTCGCCAATGCTTATGAGTACGAAATAAATCATAAACAATAATGCGGCGATCACAACTGGCGCACCAAACCCACCTTTTCGCACAATTGCACCTAAAGGAGCTCCGATAAAAAACAAAACGATAATCGTGAACGTTAAAGCAAATTTTCGATGAAATTCAATCCAGTATTCATTAATATCGCGCTCAATTCCAAGTAAGTATTCTTTTTGTCCACTGAGATTTTCATTTTTCCGTCGCAATTTTACTTGCGCGGAATTGATTGCTTGGAATTGGTCGAAGTTGGATAATTTATCAAAAACAATGGTTTCAGAAGGCAAGGAATCTATGGCTGCAAGATTTACGGTATTTATGCTGTCGATTTTATACTCCTTGGCTTGAAAATAAGGATGGTCATTCTTAAGGCTTTCCAGAAAATTAGCAACGATTGCACGACCGCTAATCTTTACAGAATCAATTTCATGGTAAATTTGAAAAACATTGAGCATTTCATGTTTATCGGCAAACAGTTCGTCCTGCGATCGCTTGAGTGAAAACCCTGAAAGGTCGATTTTATAGGTTGCTTGTTCAAAGTCAGAGCGCCTGGAAGGTCTACTGTTACGCGTGTTTCTGTGGATTTTTCCGTTTGGCGTAAAACTTGGCGCTTGCGGAGAAAGTTCTTCAACGACAAAACCCTTGTTCAACTCAAAAAACAAATATTTCCCGTTTTCCGATTTATAAATTTTCCCTTTTTCCGCGCGAATTGTTTTGATTTCATTTGGATTGGTGTGGTCATGGATAAGAATTCCCTCAAAACTATTTTTCACCCCTTTGTCTACTTTTATGGCATAACCATCCAATTCTTTGCTGTAAACACCAGGCGTAAGAATTGCGGATATTTTCGTGTTTTGAATGTCAAAAATCAAAGAATGCCATTTTAAATTAGCAACCGGAATAACGTAATTAGCAAAATAAAAGGTGAAAAACGCAATTCCAACCACCATAAAAGACAATGGTTTTAGGATTTTAAACAAGGACAAACCACTTCCTTTTAATGCCGTAAGCTCATTGTTTTCCGCAAGATTTCCTAGCGTCATGATGGAGGAAAGTAAAATTGCCAATGGCAGCGCAAGTGGAATTAAACTAGCAGAAACATAAAAAAGCAATTCTAGAATCACGAGGCTGTCCAATCCTTTTCCCATTAAATCGTCGATGTATTTCCAAAGGAATTGCATGATCAGAATAAACATGGAAATGGCTAGCGTGACCAAAAAAGGTCCCACAAAAGATCGAATACTAAATACGTATAAGCGCTTCAACTCGTTTTTTTTATTTTCGACAGCGTAGCTGCTATTTATGCTTGTTAATCAATATTTTAGTCTAATAACGCGGAATCGATGCTTTTATTTTTGTGCAGAACAACTAGATTCCCAATTTCTCTGCAACTTGTTTTTTGTCCAAGACAAACAAAATAGCCAAGATAACTATCTAGAAATTAGCATAAAAACCAGTGCGATTTAACGCTTATTTCTTAAAATTGGACGCTACAACCAACTCTTTTGTTCCATGTGTCCAAGAATAAAAACCTTCACCCGATTTCACGCCTTTTTTACCAGCCATCACCATATTTACCAACAATGGACAAGGTGCGTATTTTGGATTTCCAAATCCATCGTGAAGCACTTCCATAATTGCCAAACAAACATCCAAGCCGATAAAATCTGCTAATTGGAGCGGACCCATTGGATGTGCCATTCCAAGTTTCATTACCGTATCGATTTCTTCCACGCCAGCAACTCCTTCAAATAAGGTAATTATTGCTTCGTTAATCATTGGCATTAAAATTCTATTTGCAACAAATCCAGGATAATCATTTACTTCAACCGGTACTTTATTCAATTTTCGGGAAGTTTCCATTACCAAATTGGTTACTTCATCCGATGTGGAATATCCGCGGATAATCTCAACCAGTTTCATCACTGGAACTGGGTTCATGAAATGCATGCCGATAACTTTATCTGGACGCGTTGTAACTGCTGCAATTTTTGTAATCGAAATAGAAGAGGTGTTGGATGCAAGAATAACATGCGGCGCCGTTAATTTATCAAGATCCGCGAATATTTTTAATTTTAAATCCACATTTTCCGTCGCAGCTTCCACAACCAAATCCACACTTTTCACACCTTCCTCCATGGAAGTGAAGGTGGTAATGTTTGCCAAAGTTGCTGCTTTATCTGCTTCTGAAATCGCTTCTTTCGCTACTTGACGATCCAGGTTTTTACCAATTGTAGCAATTCCCTTGTCCAAAGAAGCTTGTGAAATATCAATCAATGAAACAGTATACCCAAATTGTGCAAAAACATGCGCAATTCCATTTCCCATTGTGCCAGAACCAATAACAGCTATATTTTTCATCGTAATTTTATTTCGTAGTTTATTTATTTGACAAATATAACAAGGAATGACGGATTGTAAAATGGAAGTGCCTGAAAAGAATTTATTCTAGGGCAAATTTCTATCTTTGAACCATGAATTACGCCGATAAAAATATTGTGTTCTACGATGGAGATTGTGCTTTTTGCAACCGTTCGGTTCAATTTATTCTGCGCTGGGAACGCAAGCCAGTAATTTACTTTGCTGCCTTGCAATCCAACTTTGCCAAGGAATTTTTTGCGGCTAATAATTGTCCCGAGCCAGATTTAAGCACCTTCTATTTCTATTCGAATTATTTTCTCTATTCGAAATCAAGCGCTGCATTTGCACTCTTGTATTTCCTGAAATTCCCGTTGAAAATCGCCTTTATTTTTAAACTAATCCCAATTTGCTACCGAGATCGTTTGTACGATGCAATCGCTAAACGCAGGCAGAAATTAGCCAAGAACTTTTGTGTAGTGCCAAACAAGGATCAAATCAGTCGATTTTTGTCAGCAGCTGAAAATAAGTAATAATTCATGTCAATTTTAGCGATAATTGCGCCGTTTGCCAGCGAAATTAGTTGGTGTTTAGATCATTTTATCTAGCTAACAGAGCGTTTCAATATTCAATTTGAAAAAATCCGTGGGTAATAATACAGACTTTCAGTAAATGTTCCGGCAATTCAGTGGATTCCCATGGTTGAGTAGCGCCATACGTGTGATTTGCTTCCTCAATTTCAAATAAGCGCGTGTGCAGCCAGGAAGCGATTTGACGGCTTTCCTCAATATCCACCGAAGTATCCAAATCGCCATGAATAACCATGGTTGGCGTCTTGGATTCCTTGCACGCTTTTTCAATGGATAATTCTTGCTCGTGGGCAATAAAATCCTCGTATTGTTCAAATAACTGCGGCATTTTCTGTCCTGTTCTGGAATTCAAAGTATATTTTGTGCCTTGTGTTTTCCAAACTTCTAGCTGTTTTCCTTCTGGAAATCGTTTTGATATATCTGAAATTCCCGACCAGGAAACGATTTTTTTTATGCGGACATCTTTTGCAGAAAGCAGCACAATTCCTGCTCCTCTGGAATGACCAATAACATATATTTCTGGTAAAACAGCAAATTGTGTCTCCAGCCAATCCAAAACGCATTTTAAATCGGTTAATTCCTTGGAATAACTATTGTGCGCAAAAGCATCCAAATCCGGAAAATCAATTGGTTGCTGAGTTGTACCGCCGTTATGGGAAACGTTGTATTTACAAAAGCCGTAGCCGAGAGCAACAAAAAAGTCGGAAACCAGATTCCAGCAGCCCCAATCTTTGTAACCCATAAATCCATGTGCAAAGACAATCAACTTGCCGTTGCTAGCATCTGGGACAACTAAATCCACTAAACTTTGGCGCTGATCTGCTCCGATATAAATTTCATTTTTACGATCTATTCCCATATTCATCCAAAAGTAGAAAATTACTGCGTAAAAGGGATGATTTACGTATATTTACACTCAACAAATTTAAATACAAGAATGAAGATATTGATCTTTTTGTGTGTTCTTTTGCTTTCACAGTCTTGTTCAAACGGACAGAGCAATAAGTTGGTTGCCAAAAACTTAACGATTTACTTTGATCAAAAGGAAGTGGAAGATAAAGCAAATTTCCTCGGTAAATTCTGGCAAAATAAAGGTTTGGTTGGTGAACGCCCACAAAGTATAAAATTGACAAAATCGGAAGGAACATTTTACATCCATTTGATTATCAGTGAAGAATTCAAAGAAAGCGAGTTGGTGTTCGACGAGAAGAAACTTCTCATGGATTTGCAGCGCGATATGGATACCACCATATTCAAAGGAGAAAAAGGCTGTCAGATTTTAATTTGCGATGCTGCTTTCAAACCGATTTTAAATATTAATAAGTAGAAAAAGTAACGCCCAATATGAAGATTTCAGCCTCTATTTATAGCGATAACAAACGTCCATTACAGCAAGTGATTCTTGATCTTGTTGAACACCAAGTTGAACTTTTGCATGTCGACTGCAACGATGAAATTTCCGTTTTTGAGGATATTGCGCGCATTCGAACATGGTGCGATTTACCAATTGACTTGCATATTATCACGGAAGATCCAGAAAAATATTTTGATTTATTGCGATCAAATCCAGTGGAGTACGTCACGTTTCAATTTGAGCAGTTGCCAAAAACGCTGGTTTTTCCAGAGGATATTACGGGAAAAAAAGGATTGGCAATCATCACGCCGACGTCAATCGATGCGTTTGATGCGTACACCAATTTTGATTTTATTCTCATCATGGCAACCATTCCTGGGCAAAGCGGTGGCGTTTTTGATAAATTGAATTTTTCGAAAATCAGACAATTTAGAAACAAATACCCAAACAAATCTATTCATGTAGATGGCGGTGTAAACGGAGAAGTTTCCTTTATTCTGCGCAACATGGGCGTTAGTTCCTCCGTTTCAGGTTCGTATTTATTTAATGCGCCAAGCATTGGACATGCGCTGATGAATTTGACCAAACGAGAAATTGAATCGCACTACAGAGTTGCAGATTTCATGGTGCCGCTGGAGGAATGTCCTGTTGTGAAAATGGAATCATTAACTCTTGAAAACGTTCTGCAAACGATTGAAACTGGAAATCTTGGATTTTGTTTGGTGGTGGATGAAAATGGTGTATTAAATGGTTTAATTTCCTCCGCAGATATTCGCAAATCGCTGTTGCGAAACCTACAAGATTTCAATAAAATGGAAGCACTTGATTTGATTAATTCGAATCCAATAACAATTTCAGAAGAAAATACAGTTGTTGAAATGCTGCAAAAAATTAAACGTTGCACCTTTTCTGTTATGTACCTCCCAGTTGTTAAAAATGGCACAAAGGCCAGCGGAATTGTTAACTTTACACACTTGATTAAAGCAGAATTATGATTTTACATTTAAAACAATCTATTAGCCAAGAGGAAGCAGCTGTTCTCGCAGAATCCGTTAAAGCTTTCCATATTTTTTCGAATAACACGCATGTTTTGATTACTAGTTCTGGAATGAAAGAAGTTCCTGCTGCCATCGAATCGAAAGTGGATAATTTTTGGGTTTTTCCAAACGATATGCAGTTGGCTGCAAAATCTTATTTGCCGGCGAAAAGAGAAGTGAAGATTGGAAATGTTACGATTGGCGGAGCAACGGGAAATACACTTTTAATCGGTGGACCGTGTTCAGTGGAATCGGAAGATCAAATTCGAGAATCCGCGCAGCTGCTGGTAAATTTGGGTTTAACAACCTTGCGTGGTGGATGCTACAAACCAAGAACTAGTCCGTATTCTTTTCAAGGAATGGGATTGGATGGATTGAAATTATTAGCAAAAATGCGGGAAGAATTTGGATTGACTGTGATTACAGAAGCCAGAGACGCGACGCATATTGATGAGATAATTGCCTACAGCGATGTTATCCAAGTTGGTGCAAAAGCAATGTACGATCAAGGAATTTTAAGAGCGTGTGCGAAAACACAAAAACCGGTTTTAATTAAAAGAGGTTTCGGAACTACCTTGCAGGAATTTGCACAGGCAGCAGAATTTGTTTTGTCTGGTGGAAATGAAAACGTTGTTTTGTGCGAACGCGGAATTCGAACGTTTGAAACGGGAACGCGCTTCACGCTTGATTTGTGCGGCGTTGCTTGGTTGCAGGAATACACCAATTTACCAATTATCTTGGATCCTTCGCATGCAATGGGTTATGCGTATGGCGTTCCAGCTTTAGCGAAAGCGTGCGTTGCAATGGGAATTGATGGATTATTGATTGAAACACACCGCGATCCTAAAGTTGCAAAATCCGATGCTTCACAGCAATTGGATCACCAAGGATTTGAAAATCTTTTAAATGCTTTGAAA
>JBIKZR010000385.1:0-2533 GCA_044354635.1 Crocinitomicaceae bacterium
AGACGAATTGAAAGAAACTAATATGGTTATTTGGCTTGACGGTATTGTTGGTGACGGAACCGTTAATTCAACAATTAATGATTTATTAAAATGGGATAGAGCTTTATATACCAATAAATTACTGACCCAGGAGGCGATGAAGGAAGTTTTTAAAGTGGCAACATTGAATGACGAATCTAAAACCAAATATGGTTTTGGTTGGGTAATAGACGATAATGCTGATTTTGGAAAAATCACTAGCCATAGCGGTGGTTGGCCAGGTTATGTGACTTATATTGAAAGACATATAACAGAAGATAAAACAATAATAATACTTCAAAATCACGATAATGTTTCAATTCCTGTAAAATCAATTAGGAGTATTCTTTATAATAAACCATTGCCTGTGCAAAAAATCAGAAAAGAAATTAGTATTACCAGCGAACAACTTAAAAAATTTGCTGGAGTTTATGAAATTGAAAAAGATTTTGAAATCAAAATTTCATTAGATAAAGACCAACTATTTGCGCAGTTGACAGGGCAAAATGCGTTCCCAATATTTGCAGAAAGTGAAATGGTCTTTTTTCTAAAAGTAGTAGATGCTCAAATTCAGTTTGAAAAAAACGAAAATGGAGAAATTTCAAATTTATTTTTATTACAAAACGGAAACAAGATAGAAGCGAAACGGACGAAATAAAAACTACCGCTAAAACGGGTTTGGTAAAAGTGGCGGTTCAGTGCTCCGTAGACACATTTGTGGTTAATCAAAGTTTGGTTCTCCGCTTCATAATTTGCGGAGAAAATCGCCACCTTCGCCAAGCTAGAAAAGGGTAAAGACCAAATCCAATGCTTACGCCGGTTGTATTGGCCAAAAAATCGTAAAACGAAGTGGATCTGCCAACAAAACCCTGTAAAAATTCTAGTAAAATCCCATAACCAATTACTGCAAGTAGCAGCAACACCATTTTTTTGCTTACCTGCGGAAATAAAAGACAGATATTGAGAGAAAAGACGGAATAAGCCAAAAAGTGGCCTACTTTATCGTTTGTTGGAATCTGTAGTTCACTTTTTGGTGGCATTAAACTCAAAACTGTAATGAGAATAAACACAAGAATTGCGGAGGTAAATAGTAAATTTCTCATTTGTACTAAATAAATATTTTAAAATCAATACCCCATTTCTTTTCCTTTATCCACTGCTGGAATGCCTTCCAACAACCATTTTGGTGCTGGTTTTCCCTGCAAGTAATAATCGAAATACTGGCGCATGCGTATGCTC
This sequence comes from Crocinitomicaceae bacterium, assembly GCA_044354635.1. Classification (GTDB taxonomy): domain Bacteria; phylum Bacteroidota; class Bacteroidia; order Flavobacteriales_D; family Crocinitomicaceae; genus M0103. The sequence continues at coordinate 1,258 of JBIKZR010000385.1, forward strand.
AAATCCATGCGGTTGGCATTTTGCATCAAATTGTGGTCGTCGCCATTGTAGTTGAGTAACCAACACGGTTTTCCCAAACGCTTCATCGCCGTAAATAGTTCAATTCCCTGGTACCATGGAACAGCGCCATCTTTGTCGTTGTGCATAATCAAAAGCGGCGTTGTGATGTTTGGGACATGAAACAAAGGAGAATTCTCCACATACAATTCTGGTGCTTCCCAAATTGTTTTTCCAATTCTACTTTGTGTGCGCTCGTATTGAAATTGACGGTTCATACCGCTTCCCCAACGGATTCCGCCATACGCTGAAAACATGTTGGAAACGGGCGCGCCAGCCATCGCTGCAGCATAGCGTTTTGTCATGGTAATGAGCTGCGCAGTTTGGTAACCGCCCCAGCTTTGTCCTTGTAATCCCATTTTTGTGGAATCAATCGCAGGAAATAGTTTTAGAACGTGATCCGTTCCACTCATGATGCAATTGTATGCTGATTTCGCTGGATAACCAGCTTTGTAGCGAATGTCTGGAATAAAAACCATGTAACCAGCAGACGCGTACTCTGTGGCGTAAATCACAGATGCTGTTGGTTTTGGCGCATAATGGTTGTGTAAATCATCGGAATACAATTCGTAAAAATAAACCAACAACGGGTATTTTTTAGTCGCATCATAATTTTCTGGTTTATACAGCAAACCTTCTAGCGGAACACCATCGTAGCTTTTCCATTGCACTAATTCTACCTGCGCCCAATTGTATTCGGATTGCTGAGGATTCGTATTACTGAGGATTTTCTCCGTTTGAAAGTCATTTTGGGTAATTCGGATTTCCGGATACTCTTGCAACGACATTTTTCTTAATGCAATTGTTTCTTTGTTTTTAGAACGTTTGATAAAGGTGATTTTATGATCTGTGTAGTACTTTTCAACCATATCGGTATGGTCTCCATGATCCATTATGTAGAAGATATGCGAACCTTTCGTTTTTTCGTTAAATCCTTCGATGTAGACATTAGCGAAGTCAACATAAACACTATCGTTAGACCAGAGCAAGGGGTTTAATCGGATTTTTCGTTGTTCTCCTTCTTTATTGGTAATACAACTCAATTTGTTTTGTGCAATGTTATAACTCCAAATGTCGTATTGGGACAACAGGTACAATTCATTTTCTCCTTTCGCGTAACCTTTCACGCCAAATGGTCCTGCCGCCATTGGCATTCCGTTGACATCCTCCTGCCAATTGATTTTAGTGGAAGAACACGTAATGCACGTTTCCTTTTTTG
>JBIKZR010000082.1:0-7627 GCA_044354635.1 Crocinitomicaceae bacterium
CGCTATGATTTTCTTGTCTTTATCCAAGACAAAAACGCGTGGCGTAGAGAAAATATCATAGGTTGTTTGGTAATTCAACGATTCAATAGTTGTGTATTTTGGCACAAACTGTCGCGCGTCTTCCATTGCTGCCTTAAATAAAGGATCTGTTACGGCAACATTAATATAGGTTAAATCATTGTCACGAATGAATTTTTTCCATTTTCCAAAATCTTCCCCAACTGCTTTTCCAACGGAGAAGATTTCAATGTTACGCGCTTTGAATTTCTCTTTGTATAGACGTTCTAATTTTGGGGTAGTTTTTTTGCAATGTCCGCATTCTGGATCCCAGAAGTATAGAATCGTGTACTCGGATTTCAAACTGTAGAAGTCTTGCCATTTAACATCGGAACTATCGCGTAAAATCAAATTTGGCGGTTTTGCTCCCATAACCAATGATTTTTGAACTGGTATTTTTTCACATAAATCTGCTAATTTGTCTTCCTTCATCCAAAATGCCGGCGATTTACCTTCTGCATTTTTACTGCAATAATAACGATCTGCCATCAAGGTATAGACTTTATCCATTCCCATAATCTTGCTTTTTCCAAAATTGGATGTAATCCATGAAACGCTGTATTCAAATGTCTTGGAAGTTGGATTCAAACGGTCACAAAACGCATACGCTTGCGACAAGATAGAATCCCAGTGCTGAATAAGCATGTTTTTACCAAAATAAAATTCCAGCTTGGAATGGAAAACTGGCGTGTTAACCAATCGATCATCCGTTAAATCAATATTATCCCAATAATGCGTTTTGAAATAATTGAAACGGAAATTGGAGTCTGTGATAATTCCTTTGTCGTTTTTCGGTGCCTCCGGAATAAAAACATCCATTGACATTTTAACGATTTTAGAAACCAATAGGTTTTTATTTACATCCACCAAATTATTTTGATATGCAATTACTTCTTTGTTAATTGCTTCAATTTGATCACCTAATTCGATGGATTTAGCATCTGATGGCGCTAATTTTGAACGCTCTTCGGAAAGTCTGTTTGCAGTTGTCTTTTTAGGACCTATGAATTGAATATAATCCATGAAAACCATATTTTCCTCTGATTTTTTAACTTTTATCGTTCCAACGAAATCAGGGTAAATGGTTTCCATCTGCACTTCTTCTTTGTTGAAGATAAATTCAAAATATTTTTGATCAGGAAAGAAAACTGCAAAAATTCCAGGTTGCTGTTTGGATCCGTCAAATTCAACAAACCCATTTTTTATTTCTGCAGTATCTGCATAAAATAGGTTTTTCCCAAAATATTTCACCAGATGTATCGTGGTATCTTTATACCCATTTACTTTAAATTTCAACTTTTGACCGAAACTTAGGCTGCTGATCAACGCAAAGGCTAAAACGATTACTATTTTCATACACTAGATATTTGTCTGTTCTTAATTGGTTAATTTCTGTTGAAGTTATTGCAAAGACGCTCCAAAAGTATAAAAGTCTATTGAATTAACATTTCTTTAACCTTTGAAATTTTGAAATTTTTCAAAGTTGCTTGTAAATGCCTTTTTTAGCAGTGATGTAACTTGAGAAACTAAATAAAAAGTAAGTGAAAATCAAGGCTAAAAGCGCCATTAAAGATGGCTGTTTATCTAGGGAAAGTCCGCCGGTTTCAAACATTTTATCTAGAAAATACTTGAATATAAAGAAAATACTAAGTCCTAAAAAGCCTACAATTCCAAAAATTTTCACGAAATAGTAAAAGAAACTGTTGCTTACGACGTTTGGATCAAAGCCAATGCGCAGCAGGGTTCGAACTTCATAGGCATTGTGCGAAATGAGCAGCTGTATGTATTGTATAAACACCAAACCAGACACGAAAACAGCAATAACGGATATCCCCAAAACTACAAGTAACAAAGTTCCAATAACACTTTTTAACCTTCCAACGACCATTTGTGCGTTCTTCGATTCGAGGCCTTTTGCTTTAAGCAGTTCCTCCACCAAGCCAAATTCATTTTCATTTCCGGAAATCATAAGTTGGGTAATTTTCATTTCTGCTCCGGTGGTGAATTTTTTATTGCCATATTCCATGAAACTCTCCGGAACCAATATCGAAGAAACTTCATTCGTGAAACCAATGATGCGCGCGTTTACATATTCTTTCTTAATGGTATCTTTCAAGGCAAATTTAAACTGGATATCTTTCGCTAAATCATCTGAAATTTGAGGGATATTGCTTGCACTCATAAAGGTGTTTAGCATCACCAAAAATTCTCTCGGTAAAATGATTGGTACAAATTTATCGCCTTCTTTCCATTTCCAATTGGCTGGGGTAACATCCAGAAATGTTGGATCAACCGTTTGGATAAAAACATCGGTTCGGAATCTCGGAACCATTGGGTCTGCTGTTTCAAATGAAATATCAAAATTGTTGCTGATAACTGGCTTCACGTCTTTTATAAACACTTCACGTTTGATTTTTTCAATTTCTCTTTCTGTAAAATCAGTTTTTGTAAGATTGAGGGAACTGGAATTGGAAACCTTTTTTTGCACAATTACCGTGTTAGGACCTAAAATATCAGATCCTTTTCCAAACTCGTTCAATTTAATCAAGTAGTGGATGGAAGTAACCAAAAATGTAATTCCCATAAATGCGCCGATAATTGCAATTCCCAATTGCTTTTTATCTTGGTTCTTAAATAAGAGCTTGTTTAACATGGTTTTACAGTTTTAATTCTTTGTCAAAAGTGAAATTATAGGTTTCTCCGAGCGTTGTGAGCACAAATCCGGCTCCTTGTTCATTGCATCGGTCTTGAATTAAAGCAAGTGCACGTTTTGCATTTTCCGTGTCCAAATGGGAAAATGGTTCATCTAAAATTGCCAGTTCAAACGGCTGACACATAGCTCGAATTATTGCAACGCGCTGCTGTTGTCCCATCGATAAAAGTGCACACTGTTGATCCCACTTCGAATCAATATCTAGTCGTTCCAGTAGTTTTTGGATTTCAAGTTCCGAGTAAACGGGGTGCAAACTATTTTTTAACAAAAGGTTTTCACCAACGGTAAGGTTCGGAAATAGCTGAAGATCTTGAAAGACAACGGTAATTTTTTCCCGCCGAATCGCTGCCCAATCGTTTGGTGTGAATTCCCGAATAGATTGATCATCGTAGCGAATTTCGCCGGTATAATCGTTTCGGAGTCCAACAGTTGTTAGCGTGAAAGTGGATTTTCCTTTTCCGCTGGAAGCATTCAAAAGGATTTTTTCTCCGGGATTAATTTCCACGAAACTTCCCCAGATACTTTCTGAATTGTGTTGCACAGAAGCCAATGGAATCGGCATAATGTGGTCTAGAATAATTTTCATAGATACAATTTTACGTTTTTTCTAACTTGTCAAAGGTATTTTGACCGATTGAGTTTCGTTTTCTCTCTTGTCAAGTTTCAAGAATCGTTCCAAAGAATGTAAACTGCACGTTTTTGTTTTAGCGGAATAACAACAAAATGCCTAAAGGGATAATTCTTCTAGTATTTTAGCGGACATGGTTTGTGCTGAATCATACGGAATCCAAACAGCATCCGTGTGTTTTCTAAACCAGGTTAATTGCCGTTTTGCATAGCGCCGAGAATTTTGCTTAATCAATTCTACGGCATCGGAATAGGTGGATTTCCCTTCCAGAAAGGCAAATAATTCGGTGTAACCAACCGTTCGGAGGGCGGAAAAATCTTTAAATTTTTCTAGCTTTTTAACTTCTTCCAGCAAGCCTTTTTCTAGCATTTGATCCACGCGCAAGTTGATGCGTTCATAGAGCTTTTCTCTTGGATGGTCTATGATAAATCGATGAATCGAAAAGTCTCTTTCTTTTGGGATTGCCTTGCGCTGCAAACTATATGGTTTTCCGCTAAGTCTAATTGCTTCGATTGATCGAATTACACGCATGGCATTTTTTTGATCCACTTGGGAAAAATAAACAGGGTCATTTTCTTCTAATTCCTGCAAAAGGGAATTCAATCCGACTTCTTCTACTTGTTTTGTAAGTTCATCCCGAAGGGTTTTAGAAGCTGGAATTGGATCTAGCCCGAAGCAAAGTGCGTCGATAAACATTCCCGATCCGCCAACTAAAACAATTGTATCGTGGATTTTAAACTCATTTTCGAGAATTCCTAAGGCTTGTTGTTCATAGTTCGCAGCGGTAATTTCCTCCGTTATGGAATGCGAATCGATGAAATAATGTTTTACTCCAGCTTGCTCCGTTTTAGTTGGCTTTGCTGTTCCGATTTCTAGCTCGGTATAAAATTGGCGCGAGTCGGCTGAAAGCACACTGGTTGAAAAATGCTTTGCCAATACAACACTCAAATCGGTTTTTCCGCTGGCCGTTGGGCCTTCTATGACAATTAATCGCTTGATAATTTTCTTGCAAATTTAGTCAAATCATTTGTAAACCGACTTCCATTCCAAGTAGCGTGCATAGATTGTTCGAACATATTTATAAGTATGTGCTCCGCGCATTGCGCCGTTTCTAACTACTTCGTCACGGTAGTATTCGCTTTTTGAAAGATTTAAAAGCATTTGTTCCACATTATCGTCCCAAACAAACGGATTCAAACCATGTTTTCTTGCCAGTCGCTGCGCATCTTCGATATGTCCTTTTCCTGCATTATAAGTTGCCAAAGTGAATTTTTCGCGTTGTGCTTTATCTGGAATATTTTTCCAATTATTGAAATCGGAATTCATTTTTTTCATAGCACCATTTATTTGCACCTCTGGTGTAGAATTTGGATAAACACCATATTTAGGTCCTGTATTCGGCATAAATTGCATCATGCCGTACGCGCCGCCAAAACCAACAACATTTGGATTGAATTTGGATTCTTGGTAGGCAACAGAGGCAATAAATTGCCAGTCTAATTGACCAGATTTAGCGGCTGCTTTCTTGAAAATAGCGTCAAATTTAGAAAGTTGTCCGCCTTTTAAAATTGCTAAATAATCCGCTGCTTTAACTGGCGATTTTTTCCAGTCAAAATACTTACTTTTCAAATACTTGAATGTTTTTTCAACCATGAAATTGGTTAGCCATTTATCTAATCGTACGTTAAGAAGGGGGCTTGATTTTCGCATCCCGAAAGCAATTTTTTGTCGAACGGAAATTTCAGTGGCAATATCCAGGTTTTCAAAAAAACGTTGGTTTATTTTCGCAATGTTGGCTTCGGTAACGGTATAGTCAATCAATCCCTCTGAAACCATTTCAATTAGCTCTTCTCCACCAATTTTACCGTCTTCTTCCATAATGAAAATTGTATCGCCAATTTCTTCTTGCAAGTGCATCAAACGCCGGTAGTAGCTTGAGTTTTTCCAGACATGTACTTTTTTGTGCATCAGTTGTGCAGGATCGCGCAGCAGTTTCTTCTCCATTTGAATGGGTTCCATTTCTTCCCAACCTTCTGGCTTTCTTTGGATCAGAACTTGTGGTGTGCGCAAAATGGGAACTGAAAAATCGATTATTCTACTCCGTTCTCGTGTGACGGTGTAGTTGCAGGCAATGAGATCTCCTTCTCCGTTGTTGAGCATTTCGGTGAGATCATCTAAATTATTTACAATTTTTATTTCGAGTTCAACGCCAAGTTCATTCGCGAATTCCTTTAGGATTTCGTATTCAAAGCCCATTTTTTTCCCGCGGTAAATAAAAAAGGAAGTGGAACTATTTTCAGCAAGCACGGTTAATTTTCCGCGCTTAAGTATTTCCGCTAGATCGATGGAAATAGAAGGGCGTTCAAATTTTTCGACATTTTTTTCAGCTTCCTCGCTACAATTCGAAAGAATCAAAAGCGAGAGGAAACTGAGTAGTGTAGGAATAAAAAACCGCATTTTTAAGTTCATTTATCAGTACAATTGGTGTGCAAAATACAATAAAATATGTATTTGCGTCATATTTGCCACTATATTTTAGTTGATTCAGAAGTGTAGTGTATTATTTTTTTGCTGGAAATATGGAATTGCATGTTCCATGTATTCCTGAAAATGGCGTTGAATTAATGCTTTGTTTTCCAGAAATATAGCTGGTGCATCTTTTAAATTAGTATCAAATGAAATCCGCTGGGCTACGCCTTCGCACGCTTTTTGTAAACCGTAAAAAGTAGGGTAGTGGTTCATCCAGTGGTTTTTGCGCATTTTACCTATAAATTGCTGAAATTCGGATGTGTATTCCTGCCATTTTTCTGGCTGGTACGCATAAAATTCGTCCAGGAAATCTTCGTAGGATTTAGCGTGATAGGTTTTCCAATTTTTTGCAAGACAATGGTCAAAATACAAATCAATGGCAATACCGGTAACTTTTGGCAGAACAGGATATAGAATGTGCATGAGTTTGCGCACTTCCTTGTGCTGATCGATGTAGAAATCGATGGAGCGGTGCAAAACAATTCCGGATCGCACAACTGGGGAAAAAGCACTCAAATCTTTCCCTTTCACAAAGTCGCCAAATAGATTGGCGTACATCAATTCCGGATTGTTGTCCGAAAAGAAGAGGTGTCCCAAAAAATTCATGGAAGAAAGGTACGCATTTTAGGTCAAAAAAAAATTCCACATTGCTGTGGAATTTTTTTAATATTCGTCCTCGTTGAAGAGAAAATCTTCTCGCGAAGGATAATCTGGCCATATTTCTTCAATACTTTCGTACACATCTCCTTCGTCTTCCAAATCTTGTAAATTCTCAACTACTTCAAGAGGGGCTCCTGTTCTAATCGCAAAATCGATTAATTCGTCCTTTGCCGCAGGCCACGGTGCGTCTTCTAGATAGGATGCCAATTCTAATGTCCAATACATTTTTCCTCCTTTTTTAAATTAATTAATTTCGCAAAAGTAAATTTATTTTCAAACATTCCAAATTCAACGCACAAAAGAATGCATTGATTTATCAACAATTTTTCATTTTTTACATTCTAGGCTTCCACGGATGTTCCTGTGCGCCTAGATCTTGTGTAATTTTTCTACTTAAAACAAATAAATAGTCACTCAAGCGGTTTGTATACATAATTACGAGATCAGCCACAAATTCATGTTGGTGAAGGTCAATTATAATCCGTTCTGCTCTTCTGCAAACGCAGCGTGCAATGTGACAAAAAGAAACGGTTGTATGTCCTCCTGGAAGCACAAAACTTTTCATTTCAGGTAGAAGTTCATCCATTTCATCCATCCATTTTTCCAGCAGTTCGATATCGGCAGCGTGCAAATCTGGAATTTTCATGCTGGATTTCTCTGGATCAGAAGCCAAACTTGAACCGATTGTAAAAAGTCGGTCTTGAATTTCCAATAATTGCTCGGAATAGTAATCTCCAACTTTTTGGTCTCTAATCAAACCGATGTAGGAGTTTAACTCATCAATAGTTCCGTACGCTTCAATGCGCAGCGAACTTTTGAGAACGCGCGTTCCACCAATTAAACCTGTTGTTCCTGTATCTCCTTTTTTTGTGTAAATTTTCATGTACTCTTTTTAGTTTTTCACCACTTTATATATGTGTGGATAATTGCTTTTTAAGTTCTTCAATGCGTGCTTTTTTTCCATGTAAGCGAATGTTTTTTGCTGTTTCTGTGAAAAACCGGTGCTTTTTCTCCAAGTAATCTAACTGGAAATCAATCCA
>JBIKZR010000386.1:0-2524 GCA_044354635.1 Crocinitomicaceae bacterium
CGTCATTTTAAGTCCGTTGTTATTTAAATCATATTGCATTGGAAAACCAGGAACTTCTTTATTTAAATAGGTTTGTCCTACTTTGGAAATTTCTATTTCTTCCGTATACCAAAAAATAGATTCTCCACCATTTTCATCACTTAAAACTGCTTTTTTACACAGATATCCTTCAATTGTTTTTGTTTCATCTAGTAATTCAACATTCATTTCGGGTTTACCCTCGGAAAGCGCTTCAACTTCTTCTGTAGTCATAAGTATCGCATTCTTGCCAATCATGCCGCTCATTAACAATAATATTTCCCCCGAATTTTCATTGGAAACCGTAACAATATTCATCATGCTGCCCATCTTCATCTCTGAGCGTGTGATTTTATCTTTAAAATGAATATCTAAGGTTGAACCCTGCATCATTCCAGTTACCATTTGCATATCCGGATTTTCAGAAGATGCTTCAATTGTGTAGGTAAAATGCCCTTCTGTTAATTGCGCTTTCAGCGAAAAGGTTACAGATAAGAAAACAAATACGGTTAAAATAAAATTTTTCATTTCTTTCCAGTTTTAAAATTCAATTAATCTTCAATTTTACAAAAAATAATTTGTCTTTCCTTTATTATTTTAGTGCGGAAATAAATAACGATATATATCGTTTCCATTCGCATACAGTAAAAGACCCATCAACAAAAAGAATCCAACATATTGAGCATATTCCAATACTTTTTGTGGTGCTTCTCTTCCCGTAATTATTTCGTACAATAGAAAGACAACATGTCCACCATCCAAAGCTGGTATCGGCAAAATATTCATAAACGCAAGAATGATAGAAATCAACGCAGTATTCATCCAAAATATTTGCCAATTCCATGTTGCTGGGAAAAGGTTTCCAATGGAACCAAATCCTCCGATAGAAGTAGCTCCTTTTTTGGTGAAAATGAATTTTAATTGGGATGCATAGTCACTTAAAGTATGAAATCCACGGTCAATTCCTTTACTTACGCTTTGTCCGAAACCATAATGCATAGTTTGAATACTGTTAGAATCGACATAACCACTCGTTTTAACCGCAAAACCGATTGTTCCTTCTTTTTTAACTGCAGAAGTAAGTGTTTGTGTGCTATCGTTGCGCTCAATTACTAAAGTTGCCTTTTTCCCTTTCGCAGCATATAAATAGCGCTGGATATCATCGTAGTAAGTGACTGGATGTTCATTTATAGAAATAATTTTATCTCCTTTTTCTAAACCTGCTTCCAATGCGGGTGTTTTTGGCATAACGGAATCAATTTCATTCGATTCATGTCGTAAGCTAACGGATGGAAACGCGCCATTTTGGAACAATTCATATTCCACGCCTTCCGGCAATTGAATAGTTTCCTTCGAGCCATCGGAATGGACAACAGCTAATTTACGGCCGCCGCGCAGCATAATGCTGTTATTTATTTCCGTAACATTTGTAATTTTTTGCCCATCAATAGATACAATATTGTCGCCTGAATAAAGATTGTATTTCGCCATGTAAGGATGAATCGCCAAACCCGCTTTTAAATCCTGCGGTTTAATCTGTTCCTCACCATAAGCAAACATTATACAGATATAAATAAAGATTCCTAACAGTAGATTCACCGTAACGCCACCAACCATAATAATTAACCGTTGCCATGCAGGTTTTGCTCTGAATTCCCAAGGTTGCGCAGGTAAAGCCAATTGTTCTTTATCCATTGATTCATCCACCATTCCTGCGATTTTCACATAACCACCCAAAGGAAGCCATCCGATTCCCCATTCTGTATCGCCAACTTTCTTTTTGAAAATTGAAAACCACGGATTGAAAAATAAATAAAATTTCTCGACACGCGTTTTGAACAGGCGCGCAGGAATGTAGTGACCAAATTCGTGCAGAACAACCAATATGGAAAGGGAGAGAATTAATTGGGCAGCTTTTATTAAAAAATCCATGGTTAAATAAATTTAATGTACAAATATAAATGTTTATGCTATTTTTTTATCGGAATCCGTTGCGTCCACAACCGTTTCAACATAATAGTCATTTTGAATAAAATAGTCCAACATGGATTCTTTTAACAAGTGCTGTTGTTCGCGGTGTTCCAATGGCGGAAGCTGTTTGTTGAGTTTGAAGTGTGGCCACTCTTCTGCGTCGCGTCCCTCAAATTCATAGTAGCCATAAGGCTCAAGCAAGGTGCAAATAGCAATATGAAATAAATCGGTTTTTTCTGCTTTCGTAAAATTTCGGTAACCAACGCCAAGCTCGTTGACTCCAATTAGAAAAAGGATGGCTTGAACATCCATTCCTTCGCCAAACTTTTCTTCCAAACTTGCCTTTAATTTTTGAAATCGTATCTCAATGTCGTAATCCATAGCTTGCAAAAATACGAAAGTGTAGCGACTTATTGCAGTTCTAAAATTCAAGAAATTATTTTTGTTTCGAACAAGCAGCCTTTCCTTGTGTTTTAAGTATATTAGTAAAAAATTATATACATGAAAAAGTCAATTTTAATTTTATCCATTGCAT
>JBIKZR010000387.1:0-2520 GCA_044354635.1 Crocinitomicaceae bacterium
CATTATCGATTGCAGTAGTTCGCTGAGATGTTGCATCCGAACCAGCTTCCGGTTCTGACAAACAGAACGCGCCAATTTTCTCCCCTTTAGCAAGTGGAACTAAATATTTTTGTTTTTGCTCTTCCGATCCAAACTTTTCCAATCCCCAGCAAACCAAAGAATTATTTACGGACATACAAACAGAAGCAGAAGCATCTACTTTAGAAATTTCTTCCATTGCCAAAACATACGACAAAGTATCCATTCCGCTACCGCCATATTTTGGGTCAACCATCATACCCATAAAACCCAATTCTCCGAGTTGCTTCATCTCTTCCACAGGAAAACGTTGTTCTCTATCCCTTTCAATAACTTCTGGCTTCAAAACATGTTGAGCAAAATCTCTTGCTGCTTCTTTTACCGCCAATTGCTCTTCCGTAAGTTCAAAATTCATACAATATCTTATTTTAATATTTATATCTCAATGGTTGCAAATTTAAAGGAATTATTTTATTTTTCACCTTTAAAATAGTATGAGAAAATTGGAAATTATTGGATTGATGTCCGGAACCTCCTTGGACGGAGTCGATTTGGCACATGTGGAATTTGAACTATCCGATAATCAAGCACATACGTTTCGACTCCTTCACAGTGAAACGTACCAATTTTATCCAGAAATTCTTGAGAAATTAGTAGATGCACCAAACTATTCTGTTCCAGCAATGTGCATGTTGGATAAAGAACTTGGGCATTTTTTTGCAGACTGCGTAAATAATTTCATTCAAAAAAACAACATACAAAAAAAATCAATTGCTGCAATTGCGAGCCATGGACAAACGATTTTGCACCAACCAGGCAATGGATTCACCTTGCAAATTGGTTGCGGATCAACAATTGCTTATAAAACCGGGATTTCCGTTATCAATGATTTTCGCACAAGAGACATAATTGCCGGAGGTCAAGGTGCGCCGCTAGTTCCAATTGGTGATTTTGGATTGTTTGGTGGTTTGGCTGAATCTTTTTTAAATATTGGCGGGTTTTCAAATATTAGCTTCAAAAAGAATAACGCTATTCTAGCATTTGATATTTGTCCGGGGAATTTACCTTTAAATAAATTAGCACTTTCAAAAGAGCTAAAATTTGATAAAAATGGCGAAATAGCAGCCTCCGGAGAAATAAATTTCTTTTTACTGGATTTACTAAACTCTTTGGAATACTATACCCTTTCCGGTCCTAAGTCGCTCGGGACAGAATGGATGGAGGAATATTTTTATCCTTTATTGAAATTTGACAAGGAAATTGAAAATAATTTAAGGACAGTTGTGGAGCACATTGCTATTCAAATAAGTCAAAAACTGAATGAAAACAACCTGAAATCTGTTTTTATTACTGGTGGCGGTGGGAAGAATCGTTTTCTAATTGAACGGATTGCACATTATTTCAATGGAGAATTAGTGCTTCCAGGAACAGAATTGATTGATTTTAAAGAAGCTATTGTTTTCGCTTATTTAGGAGCACTTTATATAGAAAAAATTCCGAATGCCCTAGCTTCCGTAACTGGCGCAGAAAAAAATACAATTTGTGGTATTTTGCACATTGCAGGTTAAAGAATTAGCTCATTTTTTACTATTTCTTAATCAAAAGATAGCATTTCTTTACAAGAAAGATACACTTCGCATTGTTTTACTTTGTTACCTTTGCATGCGTTAAACGAAAAGAAATATGAAAGATTTACTAGAGAAATTTGAGAATAAACGTCCAGAAATCGTTTTCGAATGGAAAGATTCAGAAACAGAAGCGGAAGGATGGGTTGTAATCAATTCTCTTAGAGGTGGCGCAGCTGGCGGAGGAACACGCATGCGAAATGGATTAGACAAACGAGAAGTTGAGTCGCTTGCAAAAACGATGGAAGTCAAATTTACCGTTGCAGGTCCGCCAATTGGTGGTGCAAAGTCCGGAATTAATTTTGATCCGAAAGACCCTCGAAAAGAAGGCGTTCTTAAAAGATGGTATGCTGCCGTTACGCCAATATTAAAACATTACTACGGAACTGGTGGCGATTTGAACGTAGATGAAATACACGAAGTTATTCCAATGACTGAAAACTGCGGCATTTGGCATCCACAAGAAGGTGTTTTAAACGGACATTTTCAGCCGAAAGAAGGGCAAAAAATTAAAAGAATTGGTCAACTGCGTCATGGCGTATTGAAAGCTTTGGAAGATCCATCGTATTCACCGGATGTTTCCAAAAAATATGTCGTTGCAGATATGATTACCGGTTATGGCGTTGCGGAATCCATTAAGCATTTTTATGCAATTTGGGGTACTTCGACAGGCTCAATATCCCAAAATTCTGTCGTTGGGAAAAAAGTGATTGTTCAAGGTTGGGGGAATGTTGGATCTGCAGGAGCGTATTATTTAGCGCAACAAGGAGCTAAAATAGTCGGAATTATTGACCGTGTTGGCGGGTTAATCAATGAGAATGGATTTTCCCTGGAAGAAATAAGAACCCTTTTCCTAACAAAGAATGGAAATGAATTG
>JBIKZR010000388.1:0-2517 GCA_044354635.1 Crocinitomicaceae bacterium
CAACCAAAGGAAGTATTTCAGAAGCATTGGCTGGAATGCAGCGCACAGACACAAAAACAGGTTACGAAATTTTTATCACCAAAGGCTGGGATTATGCGCATTTGTGTGAAACATACGAAAAAGCTGTGAAGCTTGCACGAGAAGAGCAAATCCCTGTTCTAGTGCATGTAAAAGAAGTGAACCAGCCGCAAGGACATTCTACTTCCGGTTCACATGAGCGCTACAAATCAGAGGAGCGATTGCAATGGGAAACCGACTTCGATTGTCTCCAGAAATTCAAAGAATGGATTTTGAATTTCAATTCAAATGGTGCTATAATTGCTACAGATGAAGAATTGGAAACAATTCAAAAAGCAGCAAAAACTTCCGTTCGAGAACAAAAAAATGCAGCATGGAAAGCGTTTACGGATGCGATTCAAGAAGATATTGCAAATGCACTTTCACTTATGAAGGCAGTTGCCTCGGAAAGTCCGAATGCAGCATTTATTTCAAAGGAAATTGAAATACTGGAAAAAGCATTTGAACCTGTACGAAAAGATATCTTAACGATTTCCAGGAAAGTATTGCGTTTGGTGAGAGAGGAAAATACCGCTTCAAAAGCAGCTTTGTCGGCTTGGATTAAAAGTAGAATTGAAGAAAATTTTGACCGTTATAGTTCCCATTTGCATTCTGAATCGCAGTTTGCTGCGGCAAATATTGTTGCAGTTGCGCCAACCTATGATGGTTCCAACACGCAAGAAGACGGGAGAATTATACTGCGAGAGAATTATAGAAAAATATTGGAAAATTATCCGGAAGCATTGGTTTTCGGAGAAGATGCAGGGAAAATTGGTGGTGTCAACCAAACATTGGAAGGCATGCAGGAGCAATTCGGCGAACTTCGTGTTTCAGATACCGGCATTCGAGAATGTACAATTATAGGACAAGGAATTGGAATGGCGATGCGCGGTTTACGCCCAATTGCGGAAATTCAATACTTGGATTATTTGTTATATGCTATTCAAATCTTATCGGATGATTTGGCGACAGTTCAGTACCGAACAAAAGGAGGACAAAAAGCCCCGTTGATAATCAGCACGCGTGGCCATCGATTGGAAGGCATTTGGCACAGCGGTTCACCGATGGGAATGATTGTGAATTCCCTCCGAGGAATGCATGTTTGTGTTCCAAGAAACATGACAAAAGCTGCAGGATTCTATAATTTACTGATGGAAGCGGATGAACCAGCATTGGTTATTGAACCTTTGAATGGCTATCGAACAAAAGAATTGATGCCAACAAATCTTGGAGAATTTAAAGAAGCATTGGGCATGCCGGAAATCGTGAAAAGCGGCTCCGATTTAACACTTGTTTCTTATGGCTCTACATTCAATTTGTGTGAGATTGCGGTAAAACAATTAAGCGAACTAGGAATTGATGTTGAATTAATCGATGTTCAAACCCTTTTACCATTTGACATTAACCATTTAATCAAAGCATCACTTTCAAAAACAAACCGACTTTTAATTGTGGATGAAGATGTGAGCAGCGGTGCAACGGGGTATATTTTAGATAAAATTCTTGTTGAACAGAAAGCGTATGAATGTATGGATTCCGCTCCAGAAACCTTGAGTTCCAAAGATCACCGACCGGCTTATGGTTCGGATGGTGATTATTTTTCTAAGCCAAGTATTGACGATATCGTGGAAAAAGTATATGCTATTATGCAGGAAGTTAATCCTAAAAAATATCCATCCATCTACTAAAATTAGTAGACTGCATTTCTATGGTTTTCTAACTAAGTTGAAATTTGCTTTGAATTAACGGCAATTAAACAACGAAAAATCCTGCGGTTAGTAAAGCAATTGCACAAATCACGAGAACGATATACTGCAGAATAGATGGCTTTAGAACGGGCACAAGAGAATCGTCTTCTTGTTTGGAAAGCCCTGCAATAACGAACGTCAGGTAATAATATACGCCAATTCCAGAATTGATAATTGCAAAAATCACCAGCATTGGATAGTCATTGAAGGCAGAAGAGAAAACCATGAATTTCCCAAAGAATCCAGCCATTGGTGGCAAGGCAGCAAGTGAAAACAAACTCAAAACTAACATAAATCCTATAAACGGATTTTTTCTACCAATTCCTTTATAGCTTGAAAATTCATCCTCTTTATCGTCCAAAACAATTGAAATCGTAATTAACGTAAGGATGGAAAAACCATAGCTGAACATATAGTTCCAAAGATTCCAGTCGCTTCCAGGCTCTTGCGACATTATCGCAATTAGTGCATATCCAGCGTGTGCGATACTTGAATAAGCCATTAATCTTTTGAATTTCGTTTGACCGATCGCAGAAAGATTTCCAACAAACATGGTTAGCACAATCAAACCATACAATGCGCCAGACCAAAGAGAATACATATCCCCAAATGTAACTGTGAATAATTTTAGAAAGGCAAACATTCCAACCAATTTGATTACGGATGCCATGTAGCCAGTTACAGCATTTGGACTTCCTTGGTAAACATCTGG
>JBIKZR010000389.1:0-2514 GCA_044354635.1 Crocinitomicaceae bacterium
TCCTGATTTATGCAAAAGGTTGTACCATTGAAACATTTTCTTAACATCAGAAGAATAAACACGTTCTTGATCATAATTAGGAAGTAATTCCAATAAATAGTTTTGCAAGACAGTTAAACTTTCTTTGTGAGAAGGACACATTTTACCGTCTTCCTTTTTATAGATTGCAGCTAGTAAATCTTTCAAAGGCGCATCTTCATCGTACGTATAGATACTGATATCATCCAAAGCGGAAATTTTATCAGTAGCATACGCTGGAAAACGTTTGTTATCAATTAATGACTCTACAATAATGTTGTTTTTACCTTGTGCGATTACTTTGTAAAGGCCTGGTCTTCCTGAAATTGCTATTATTCCTGTTAAATTCATGCGTGTTCTTATCTGTTTACGGTGTCAAAAATATAAATTCTTTGCGGTAAAATTACATTCTAATTATTTTGGTGTGAAACTTTTCTTTTTCTATGTAAACAATTAAGTGGTAAATTCCTTGTGGCAGTGTAGAAATAGAGTAGGAATTTATGCCAATTATCTCCGGCAAAATTTCTTGTCCGAGAACAGAAAAGAGCTGTATTTTTTCAATTTGATGATCTGAAAGTATAGAAAATTGGTCATTCGTTGGATTGGGTGAAACTATAATTTCATTTACTTTCCTTAAATCTATTCCTGCTGTAACCGTAAATGGGGCTGTTACGGAAATACATCCTTCGTCACTATAGCTATAGCAAGTATACGTTCCGTATGGCGGGAAAATTTCCAGGGTAGAACTTGTCGCGCCCGGAATATCTTGTCCGTTAAGCGTCCACTGATATGTTGTAAAGGAAAGTGTTGCCAACGTATTTCCTGTTTGAATAATAGGAAGCATTGGCAATGGATTGGTTTGGAACACCGTAAACGTATCTGTAATTGAACTACAACCGTTTGTATTGTATACTGTTGCACTATATTCACCGACAGTAGGAACATAATTTGTGGTTCCTACAAATCCATTTGACCAATTGACGGACATTATTGGAGAAGCAGAAATTGCAGTCAAAGGAATGGGATCAGCACAAAAAGCACCATTTCCAATTATACTGGTATTAAATTCATTTTGCAGTATAAGATTTAGTGCATTGGCTTTGCCGAATCCGTAACTATTGTTGGGTACAGAACTCGTATACCCATCAGAAAAAGCAGTTGTAAATAATTGAGTTTTGAAATACGCATAATTCGCTTTACTGCATTTTTCAAGAAATAGCGCTGCGATTCCAGCAATAACTGGAGAAGCCATTGAAGTTCCACCATTTCTTACATGCCAACCGCCAGAATCTATTGCGGCGTTATTAATTGGATTATTTAAATAATTTAGCGGTCCCGCGGATAAAGAAACATCTCCAGCAGCAGAAATATCGGGTTTTATAACGCCATGGCGGTTTGGACCTTTACTCGAATTAGGACTTAATTTTCCAGGATTTGTCATGTCACTGCTTGGGTAATATTGATTTCCATTGTTATCGATATGTCCAAGTCTATTCCTGAAATTTCCAACGGAAATAATTTTTTCAGAACAATTCCAAGAAGAAACGACCGATTGAGATAAATCGGGTTGGTGGTAATGTATTATTTCAGGAAGAATAGAAACAGTCGGAAGGGTAGTTACTAAATCGTTCAGACCGAGCCAAGCGCCACTCCATAAGTCATATTTCCCGGATCCAGTTGTCATGAAACGAAAAAGATAGGAAGTAGAATCAATTGAACTAAACAACACTTGCAGGTGGTAATTTCCATTTTCTATTTCGGTATAAATTTCCAATGTTGCAATGCGATATCCTAAGGTAGAATAAATTGTATCGTAAATTAAAGTGTTTAAATTGGATTGTGCAGGTCTAAAAATAGTTTTTCCGCGCAAGCCATACGTTGGAGCAGGCAAATCTGCTCCCAATGCAAAATTATAGGTTGCATCGCTGCCATCTGACCATAAATCAAAAAATACTTTATTCGCTCCAAAAGCAGCACTGGAAGAAGGATTATTCAATAGCCAAACGAATGAAGTATCCGAATCTACATTTCCTGTTACGTGGTATTTCCCTTTAGCACCAGAGTTTCCAGCGGCACAAACGATGATTCTTCCCGCTTTTTCCGTTACAAGATCTTCCATGTATTCTGCTGCAGGATCATTTCCATCGTGGCTTCCCAAATAAGTTCCAAGACTTAAATTTATTACCGCCTGCAGGCCGAGTGAATCTGCAACTTTAAAGATATAATCACACGCATCGGCAATGGTTAAAGTCCAATTTGGTAAATCAAAATTTGATTCCACAACAATTATTTTTGATTTCGGCGCAATTCCTGTATTTGTTCCATTTGCCATGCCATTGCCAGAACCCATTCCTGCGACCGTACTTCCATGAGCGGTGCTGGTTTCTATACTTGTACAGCTGCCATTGTTAATTGCAATATTATCCCAAACAATTCCATAATTATACGGTTGCGGAATTGTTCCACCTGCATTCGTTGTCTGGTCCCAATTTGTAC
>JBIKZR010000390.1:0-2513 GCA_044354635.1 Crocinitomicaceae bacterium
ATTACTTAAAGATCCTAAATCGCTGGGGTAACACCGTTTACGAAAAAGAAAACTACACCAACGATTGGAATGGCGCTGCGCTTTCTGAAGGAACCTATTTCTTTCTGCTCATTCTGAATGGCGAAGACAAAAAATACAGTGGATTTTTTCAACTGGTGAAATAGTTGTTTTTGGCGAAATAAAGCTATTTTTTTTTGAAATGGATAAATACGCTTTTCTGCATGGCAATGCCTAATTGCATTAACTTTGTGGCATGTTAAGAGCGCTTTCAATTTTCCGATTAAAATGTCCTAAATGTTCGAAAGGCGATCTTTTTGAGAAACAAGGTTTATTCCGTTTTACCAAAATATTGGAAATGCCAGAAAAATGCTCCAATTGCGGACAAAAATTCGAGATAGAACCTGGTTTTTGGCTTGGCTCCTTGTGGACAAGTTATCCTTTAATTATACTAATTGAGTTGCCTTTTTTAATTTGTGCGCTCGTTGTGGAAAGCATTCATCCATTTTGGTTTTTCGGCGGAATGGTAATAGCATTTGCACTTCTTTACCCTGTTATGTTGAGACTTGGAAGATCCATTTGGATTCATTTGAATATTCGAGCTAAAAAATAGTAGTCTTTTCGATTCAATTCCAATCTAAAACTTGCATTTCCTGCTGTTTTTCCATATTGTAAAAAAGTTGCATCTCTCGAATCAAACGATTCAAGGATTCCCATTTCAAGGTTCGATTCGGTACCAAAGCTATAATTTCTCGCGCTGGAACGCCCGAATTATTTGGCGCAAAAACCGATCTTAATTTGCTCCGCTGCAAATCACTCAAGTGGTAATGTTCTGGAACTAGCGAATAGCCGCCATTTTTATCTACCATTTTTAGTAAAATCTCAATATTTCCTCCCTCATAATTCCAAGATTCTGAACCTACTTGATCCTTCAATTGGCAAAACTGAATCATTTGCGTTCGAAGACAATTTCCACGACTCAACAACCAAGGATGCAAATCCGCTAAATCCGTCGTGGTGATTTTAGATTGTTTCAAACTTGGACAATACACTTCGATTTCCTCTTTAAACAATGGAATAGTGCGCAAACGCTGATCCATCACTGGACCGGCCAATATTGCCATATCCAATTCCTTCCGCTCGAGAGAAAGTAGCAATTCTTCCGTCTTTTGTTCTTCAATTAACAACTGCACGCCGCCAATTTTTTCCTGCCAGGTTGAAAATAGATCCGGCACCAAGTAAGCTGCAACAGTTGGAATAATTCCAATTTTCACTTGTTCCTTGTAATTCCCCTTTAATTTCTGGAGCAGAATTTCAATTTTTCCGGATTCGTTCAACACCTCCCGAATAACAGGAATCAAACTTTCACCAAAAGGGGTAAGTTCTATTGGATTTCTAGAACGGTCAAAAATTGGAAAGCCTAAATGTTCTTCCGCTTTTTTTACTTGCATGGATAAGGTTGGCTGCGTCACGAAGCATAATTCACTTGCTCGCTGAAATTGCCGTTGTTCGCTTAGAACTAAAACATAGTGCATTTGTTGCATAGATATCATATAGATACAATTGATGTGAATATAAAATTAATCAATAATAATTATAATTAAAAGTGTATATCTTTGTAAAAGAAAAAAACAACTATGAAAAAATTTGAAACAGCATATACCGACAAGCTAAACACCCTATTAGCGAGCTATGAATTACATTATCAAAATTTGAGATCGTTGCACTGGAATATTAAAGGACAAAATTTTTTCGAATTGCATCTGAAATACGAAGAATTGTATACGCGAACACAAATTATTATAGATGATATAGCGGAACGTGTGCTAACATTAGGTGCAACTCCACTTTCTCGTTTTTCTGATTATTTAGCAGAAAGTATCCTTACTGAAAATGAAATTATTACAATAGGAACAGAAGGATTAAACTACATTTTGTCTGCTCAAAAATCTTTACTAGAATTGGAAAAGGAAATTTTGAATCTTTCATCCGATTTAAACGATGAGGGAACAAATTCGTTAATAAGCGATCTTTTAAGAGAAAAAGAGAAAACGAATTGGATGTTTACGGCTTGGTTAGGTAAATAACTTGAAGAGAATAATTAATTTTGTAACGTGAAAGCGTAAAATAGTTTAACATTAATAAAAAAATAAAAACATGAGTTTAGTAGGTAAACAATTTCCAGACATCACAGTAAAGGCAATGGATGAGATGGGTGATGCATTTCATTTGAATGTTTTAGACAAGGCAGTTAGCAACAAACAAAAAGTACTTTTATTCTGGTACCCGAAGGATTTTACTTTCGTTTGTCCAACGGAATTACATGCGTTTCAAGCAGCTGCAGAGGAATTCAAAAAGCGTAACACTATTCTAATTGGAGCATCTTGCGATACTGCGGAAGTTCATTTTGCATGGTTGACAACAGCGAAAGATAATGGCGGAATCGAAGGTGTTCAATATCCGCTATTAGCTGATTCTACGCGAGCGCTTTCTTCTGTTTTAGGAATTTTGGACGA
>JBIKZR010000391.1:0-2512 GCA_044354635.1 Crocinitomicaceae bacterium
AAAGTGATTAAAATAGATGTGGAAGGATTTGAAATGGAAGTGTTGAAAGGCGCAAAAAATCTGATTCAAAGAGAACATCCAATTCTAATTATTGAATTTTCTGAAAAGAGGGAAAATACACACAATTCTGCTGCTGAAATGGCAGATTTTATTCGTTCTCTTGGAAAGTATCGCTTATTTAAGTTGAAAGGCGGAAAGGAAAGAAAATCAAAGTTGGTTGAAATTACTGCTGTAGATGAATTCCCTAAACACGATAACGTAATTTGCATCGAAAACACACGTAATTAATCTGGAGTAAGCTTCCACGTATAAAGAGCAATTCCTTATTTTTATAAGATTAAATTCAAAATAATATGGTAAAATATTCATTTCGCATAGAAAACCCAACCAATCAATACATCCAAATTCAAGTAGTTTTTAAAGTTTTGAGTGCAACTACCATCTTGCGTTTACCAAGTTGGAGACCTGGAAGGTATGAAATTGGAAATTTTGCCAAAAACGTCAAAGGATTCAAGGTCTACAACGACCAAAACAAGCGAATTGAAACGCCAAAAATCACAAAAGATTCCTGGGAAATAAATACGGCTAACACCAAAACGATTCGGGTAGAATACAGTTATTATGCTGCGGAATTAAATGCAGGTTCAACGTATCTTTCCAGTGATCAATTATATGTAAATCCAGTAAATTGTTGTCTTTTTACGTTGGAACACGCACACCTACCAACAACGCTTGAGGTACACATTCCTACAAATTGGGAAGTTGCAGGTTCCATGGATAAAGCTGGGAATGTATTATCCGCAGAAAATTTTGACGCGTTAGCAGATTCTCCGTTTATTTGCTCGGCTAATTTACAGCATGGCGAATATTCCTGCAATGGAACCTTATTTCACATTTGGTTTAATGGAGAAGTAAAACCGGATTGGCCGCGTCTAATTGCAGATTTCACAGCATTTACAGCCAAACAAATTGAAAAGTTCACGGAATTCCCTGTAAAGGAATACCATTTTTTATGTCAGATTGTACCGACAAAACTTTACCATGGTGTAGAACATTGTAAATCAACGGTAATTGCTTTAGGCCCTAGTTACGCTGTTTTTGGTGCGCTATACAAAGAACTTTTAGGCGTTTCTTCGCACGAATTATACCATACGTGGAACGTAAAAACGATTCGCCCGGCAGAAATGATTCCGTATGATTTCACAAGAGAAAATTATTCCCGACTCGGTTATATTTGCGAAGGTGTTACAACCTATATGGGCGATTTGTTCCTTCTAAAAAGTAGCGTTTTCACCTTGGAACAATATTTCAATGAATTGAATCAGCAACTGCAAAAGCATTTTGATAACCACGCTAGATTTAATTATTCCGTTGGAGAATCTTCCTTCGATACATGGTTGGATGGCTATGTTCCTGGCGCGCCAGGTAGAAAAGTTTCCATTTATACTGAAGGCTGTTTATTGGCTTTTGTAATGGATATAATGATCTTGCGCGCTACGACGAATAAATCAAGTTTGGATACTGTCATGAAACAGTTATTTTTTGATTATGCGGATAAAGGAGTTGGCGTGACTGAGGAAATTTATCTGGCAGAATTGCAGAATATCTCTGGCATTTCATTTCGGGAATTTTTTGCAGAATTTGTGCATGGAACAAATCCATACGAAGCAATTTTAACCGAAAGTTTCGACTATTTAGGATTAGAATTGAAACATGTTCCTTCGCCAAACTATTCTATGGGTAGATTAGGGTTTAAAACGGTTCCAAACGCTTCTAATTTTACCGTTACAGCATTGTATCCAGGTGGACCTGCAGATTTAGCTGGAATGATGATTGGTGACGAAATTCTTGCCGTAAACGCGATTTTATGCGCTGGCGAATTGGATCAATGGCTAGCTTATTTTGATAACGATGTTAAAAAACTTACCGTTATCCGATCAAGCCGTATCGTTGAATTAATTATACCGGAAGTAATGCGCAATTTTTATTCGGAATATTCAATTATTCCAATTGAAAACCCAACGAAATTGCAAGATAACGCTTTAGCAGCTTGGATTTCCTAAAACTGTGTTTAGCATAAGAATTTAAAACTTATAACTGATCCCCAAACTTGGTAGAATAGGGAACTGGTAAATTTCTTCCGAGGTAACACGATTCACGTAAAAGATATTGTTTCTATTGTAGACATTTGTAATACTTCCTACAACCTCTAGAATGTCTTTGTTTTTAAATTCAAACTGTTTTTTTACGGTGATATCCAAACGGTGGTAATATGGTAAACGCTGGCTGTTGAACGTCCCAAGACTCGTCGACACACTGGAAGGGTTGGTGGTAATAATATCTGTTCCAACGCCATTTTGGAAATTTTCTCCTTGGTAGAATCCTGCATTTGGTGTAAATGGTAACCCAGAACCTAAATTCCAACGAACGCTTAATTCGATGTCTTTCTTTTTGCCAAACATATACGTTCCAACTAAATTAACGTTGTGACGTCTATCAAATACCGGGAAAT
>JBIKZR010000392.1:0-2510 GCA_044354635.1 Crocinitomicaceae bacterium
TAAATAATGAAGGATTTTTTAACATCCCAACCAACATAGCGCTTTCATTTAAAGTCAAATCTCGGGGCTCTTTGTTGAAATAAACTTTTGCTGCTGACCGAATTCCAACGGCTGTGTTTACAAAATCAGCTTTGTTGAAATACATTGCAATGATTTCATTTTTAGTATATTGTCTTTCTAAACGAATAGCAATAATCCATTCTTTTGCTTTTTGAACGATTCTAAAAGGTAAAAATTTAGAACCTTCTCCGTGAAATAATTGTTTGGCTAATTGTTGTGTCAAAGTACTTGCTCCACCACTAGTTCCTAAACTGGCAACGGCGCGTAAAGTTCCTCTTCCGTCAATTCCAGAATGTTCATAAAAGCGTTCGTCTTCGGTTGCTACCAATGCATCAACAAGGTGTTTTGGTAAATCTTGGTATTTTATGGAAGTTCTGTTTTCGTTGTAAAATTTTCCAATAGTTACTCCGTCAGATGAAATTACTTCTGTAGCCAAATTAGAATCTGGATTTTCTAAATCTTCAAAAGAAGGCATAGAACCTAGAAGTCCCCAAGATGCGAAAAGGAAAAAGACAGCTAATCCTCCAAGACCGTAAAAAAAGATCTTCCAAAATTTCTTTTTGTAGTATTCGATGTCTTTACCTTGAGCGTTGTTTTTTTTAACTGCCATATATTTAATCTAATGATTCTATTCTAAAACCAACTTCTGTAATTCCTTCTAAATCTTCAACTCCAACGACTTTTCCCGTTTGACGCACAACCTGTTTGATTTGGACTTTGTTGTTTTCGGAAGTATTAAAATGCATATTTTCTTTATAGAAAAGTTTGCTTTCTTTTAAATCTGAGAAACCATCCCCAAGCAACGTTCCGTCTACATCGGCCATTTGATACTCTAATGTATCTACTTTCATCAAGCCGTTTGGTTGTTCTAATGAAACGATGAGAAACAAATTATTAAATTTATAGTCATCATTTGCGCGCAAGTTTACATACAAATTATAGTTTTTTAGGGTATCTAATTTCGGAAGGTCAAAACGTACAATGGTTTTTTTATTCCATGCGTTTCCAACCGATTTATATTCGTCAAAAACTCTTTTTTTATCACAAGAAATCAAGAGTCCAGCAATTAGAATAAAAAGAAAACTACTCTTTAGGCTCATTTTTAATAGCAGGTTTAATGATGTTTTGGTTAGGTCTGATTTTGTTTTCGTTTGGTCTAATTTTATTATCTCCCGCTGGTCTTTCTTGTTGTTTTGGCTGCGCAGGGCGATTATTGTTAGCAACGATTGCATTTTCGCTTGGACGTTTGTTATTTCTATTCGATTTTTTCTTTTTCTTAGGCTGATCAAATCGCGTTAAACTTTCTTGACCCATTGCATTGTTGAAATCTTTTTCAGGTTCAGTAACGATTTCCAGTGCAAAGTCTTCGAGAGAAGAAACTTTATTTTTTAATTTATTTTCAGCAATGATTTCGTTGACCTGCTCAATTTTTAAAACATGCCAATTGGCAAAATTATTGGTATAAGCAAACCACATTAATCCTTTGAATATATCTTGTTTTTGACAAACGGCATCTCCTTTTTCGGTAACTAATTTAGTATCGAAATCTGGAAAACCTTGAAGGGCATCCATGTATGTATCCAATTCATAGTTAAGGCAGCACTTTAATTTTCCGCATTGACCTGCTAATTTTTGTGGGTTTAACGACAATTGTTGGTATCGCGCTGCAGAAGTATTTACACTTCTAAAATCGGTTAGCCACGTAGAACAACATAATTCTCTGCCACAAGAACCAATTCCTCCCAAACGAGCTGCTTCTTGTCGGAAACCAACTTGTTTCATTTCAACACGGGTGCTAAATTCTTTAGCGAAATCTTTAATTAATAAACGAAAATCAATTCGAGCTTCAGCAGTATAATAAAACGTTGCTTTTGAGCCATCGCCTTGAAATTCAATGTCAGAAATTTTCATTTCTAATTTTTGAGCAATTGCCAATTCACGGGCTCTCACTTTCATAGGCTCTTCTTTATCTCGAGCTGTTGACCAAATATCGATGTCTTTTTGAGAAGCTTTTCTATAGATTTTAGGAACATCATTACTTGCATGATTGACTCCTTTTTTCTTCATTTGGATTTTTACCAATTCACCGGTTAAGGTCACAATTCCAACATCGTGTCCCGGAGAAGCTTCTGTGGCAACAATATCGCCAATGCTTAAAGTTAGTTTTTCGGTGTTGCGATAAAATTCTTTTCTACCATTTTTAAAACGTACTTCTACGCAATCAAAAGGAGCTTCGCCGTTAGGCAAACTCATATTTGAAAGCCAGTCGAAAACGGTTAATTTATTGCAGCTATCGGTGCCACAAGTCCCATTATTTTTACAACCCTTTGGCGCTCCGCCATCAGAAGTTGAACAACTTGTACATGCCATAATTTATATGTAGTATTGTGATAAACACAATTTAAGTTCTTAAACGATTAATGTGTAAAGATATTATTTTAATTTAAGGT
>JBIKZR010000393.1:0-2509 GCA_044354635.1 Crocinitomicaceae bacterium
ACGCTAATATAAACAGCATGTTTGGGTCAGACCAAGTATGAAAAGAAAGTAAAAATACACAGCATGAGATAATAAGAAAAACAATTCCCGTGATTTTCAAAGACACTTTATAGAGCGAAAAAGCATGCTCTTCTCTTTTTGGCAGTGGAAATGCTAGTTCGAAACGAGCAGTTGAAATAACAGCCAAAAAACCGACAATTCTAGAGAATAATGACAGATAAGACATTTCCTCAGGCGCATATAAACGGGAAATTATTGGCGAAAGTGCATAAGCGATTAATTGAGCAACAACAGTTCCTGAAACGAGTATCAATACGGATGAAACAAAATCAGTTTTTAACCGCCCAAGCATACGTTAATTTTTCAATGACCCAACATATTCTTTAATTCCGCTATTAAAATCAAACTTACAGTCGTAATCCATTAATTGGGTAATTTTAGAAATATCTGCAAGAGAATGCTTCACATCCCCTGAGCGCTCAGGTCCGTTTGTGATTTTCGTGTTTTCATTATAAATACCTTTCAATCTTAAACTATCTTGAATTTTGTGAAGGATTTCGTTGAGGGAATAAGCAGCACCACATGCCACATTGAAAACCTCCCCTTGAATTTTCGAATTAGTTGAGGATAACGCCAAAAGGTTGGCGTGTACAGCATTCTTAACATAGGTAAAATCTCTCGTGTGCTCTCCATCGCCGTTAAGTGTGATTTCTTGTCCGTGTATCATTTTATCAATGAATTTTGGAATTGCAGCAGCGTAAACACCATTTGGATCTTGTTTAGGACCAAAAACATTGAAATAGCGTAAACCAACTGTTTCCATTCCATGCAATTGGCTATACACTTTGGCATACTTTTCATTCAATGATTTGGTAACAGCGTATGGAGAAAGTGGATTTCCTTCTTCCCCTTCCTTTTTTGGTGAAGCTTGAGAATCCCCATAAACGGAACTGGAACTGGCATAAACAAAACGTTTAACACCAGATTCTTTTGCCGCGTGCAGCATATTTAAAAATCCTGTAGCATTCACAGCATGTGTATTGTGCGGGAATTCTATCGATCGAGGAACCGAACCTAAAGCTGCTTGGTGAGAAATCACATCCATTCCTTTTACTACATTCAAACAATCCTCGTAATTGCGAATATCTCCTTCAATAAAAGTAAATGATTCGTTGGAATCAAATTCTGTTAAATTCGTTCGTTTTCCAGTTTCTAAATTATCAAAAACAGAAACTTTTGCACCAAGATTCAAAAGAGCCTCAACCAGATTAGAACCAATAAAACCAGCTCCACCTGTAACTAAGACACTTTTTCCCTTTAAACCTTCTAACATTGTATTGATTTTGTTATTTAGCGTAATTTACAGATCTTTTTTCACGAATCACCGTCACTTTTACCTGGCCAGGATACGTCATTTCCGTTTGAATTCGTTGAGAGATTGCAAACGATAATTCATCCGCTTTTAAATCCGTTACCTTTTCTGCTTCCACTAAAACACGCAATTCTCTGCCAGCTTGAATAGCGTATGCAGTAGAAACTCCGTCGTAAGAAAGTGCAAGAGATTCCAGCTCTTTAATTCGTTTGATATATGCTTCAACTATTTCTCTTCTTGCGCCAGGACGCGCGCCCGATACGGCATCACAAACTTGTACGATTGGAGAAATCAACGTTGTCATTTCAATTTCATCGTGGTGGGCACCAATTGCGTTTAAAACTTCTTGTTTTTCACCATACTTTTCCGCAATTTTCATTCCTAGGATTGCGTGCGGTAATTCCGGCTCATCGTCTGGAACTTTACCAATATCGTGTAATAATCCAGCGCGTTTAGCCAATTTAACATTCAGACCTAATTCAGCAGCCATTGTTGCGCACAAGTTTGCAACTTCTCTTGAGTGTTGCAAAAGATTTTGTCCGTAAGAAGAACGGTATTTCATTCGTCCGACCATTCTCGTCAATTCTGGATGCAAACCATGAATTCCAAGATCCATTGCTGTTCTTCGACCTGTTTCTGCAATTTCTTCGTCTAATTGCTTTTTCGTTTTTGCAACCACCTCTTCAATTCGAGCAGGGTGAATTCTTCCATCCGAAACTAATTGGTGTAAAGCCAAACGTGCAATTTCTCTTCTAACCGGGTCGAAACAAGACAATATAATTGCTTCTGGCGTATCGTCTACAATAATTTCCACTCCAGTTGCCGCTTCCAGTGCACGAATGTTACGTCCTTCTCGGCCAATGATTCTTCCTTTAACTTCATCTGATTCAATATTGAAAACAGAAACAGCATTTTCAACTGCTTGTTCCGTTGCAACGCGCTGAATAGATTGAATTACGATTTTTTTAGCTTCTCTGTTTGCATTCAACTTCGCTTCTTCGGTGATATCCTTGATATAGGTCATTGCGCTAGTTCTTGCTTCGTCTTTCAATGCTTCCATCAAATGATTTTTAGCATCTTCTGCAGACATGCCGCTTATTCTTGACAATTCAGCAACTCTTTTTTCCTGAATTTTTT
>JBIKZR010000083.1:0-7569 GCA_044354635.1 Crocinitomicaceae bacterium
AATGGCGTATTTGCATTAAATACAGCATCCGACTTTGAGTGATCTCCCAATCCCCAGCCATCCAGAATTATTAATCCAAAATGATTTGTCATACGTTCAAAGTTATTTCAAAATTGGCACCTGATGGACTATTTTCTTTGTAAATAATTTTTGCATCGTGCATTCGGACAAGTTCGGAAACAATAAACAAACCGAGTCCGCTCCCTTTTTTCATGCGTGTTTCCTCATTTCCAGCACGAAAGAATTTATAAAAAATTTGCTTTCGAAGCTCTTTTGAAATTCCTGGGCCTTGGTCTTTTACCCCAAATAATATTTCATGATTCTTTCTAAAAAGGTAAACGGTAATTCCTTTCTCAATCGTGCCATATTTAATTGCGTTTTCAATTAAATTATTGAGGATCGTTTCAATAAAGAAGACATCAACTGGCACAACTATTCCCGTTTCAATCTCACAGGTAATAAATTCTTTTTGGTTACGCCGGTGGAATCTATCGACAACGGAGTTTACTATTTCAGAAAGATTTTTTTCTTCTTTCATCGGCTGTAATGCCTTGTTCTCAATTCTTGATGCATTCAGAATATTGTCAATCATAAGCTCGAGCCGCTCATTTTCCTGCACAGCTTTCTGCAAAAGATCCGTTTTGCTCTGTTCATCTAACTTTCTTTTAAGGATCGTTTGGAGATACAATTTGTTTGCCGCCAAAGGCGTTTTTAATTCATGCGTTACCGACAAAAGAAAATTGTTCTGTCTTTCTGACAGGCGTAATTCTTTGATGATGGAAGAACGAATTTTAGATAGGCCAAAAATTAATATCCCAAAAAAGACAAGGCCTTCACCAAAGATCATTGTAATCCTTTTTGCGATTTCAGCGGGCTCCTTTTTTAATTCTTCCGTAAGCTCAATTAGATGATACCCCCACCAAACAAACTGCAGCACAACGTAGGCTCCAAGAATATAAAAAAATATGGCAGTTTGTTTTTTCATGCAATTTTCACCTTTTTAGAGCAATAAAATGGACGAACAGTTAAAGTTAGTGCTTAGTGGATTGTGAATCCTTCAGACAACTTTAAAAGTTAAATTCGTGATTAATTTTAATAGGCTCTGATATTTTTTCCTTCTACCCAATTGATAAAGGCCGTATTCACAACTTTATTTCCGCCTGGCGTAGGATAGTTTCCTGTAAAATACCAATCTCCTAAATTATTAGGACAAGATAAATGTAAATTTTCAACTGTTTGGTAAATGATTTCAACTTTTGCGTGAATATTTGCCGGTGTTAATAATTCAGCAATCTTTGCAGATACTTCCTCGTTGGAGAAAGGAGCGTAAATTTCTTTTACGTAGTTTTTAATTTGTTCCTTCGGTAAATGAACTTGTTCTTTACATTTGCTATAAACGTGTGTAATTACGTCCTCCATTCCTCTTTCTCTCAACAAGTGAATCGTAGCTTCAAAAGCGATAAAATCACCAAGTTTTGCCATGTCTATTCCATAGCAATCAGGGAAACGAATTTGAGGCGCAGAAGAAACGACAACAATTTTCTTAGGATCTAGTCGATCTAAAATACGCAGAATGCTTTGTTTTAAAGTTGTGCCACGTACAATTGAATCGTCGATTACAACTAAGTTATCCTGATTTCTTTTTACACTACCGTAGGTAATATCGTAAACATGCGCTACTAGATCGTCTCGAGATGTGTCCTGCGTAATAAACGTTCTTAATTTAGCATCCTTGATTGCAATTTTTTCAATTCGGGCTCTTTGGTATATTATTTCGTGTAATTTCTCATCCGTTAGAGAATTTCCGAGCGCTTTGATAGCATTAAATTTACGGTCATTTAAATAATCTTCCAACCCTTTTATCATGCCATAAAAGGATACCTCTGCGGTATTTGGGATGAAGGAAAACACGGAATTATCCAAATCGTGATCAATTGCATCTAGAACTTGCGGAACAATATTTTTACCCAATAACTTTCGTTCGTTATAGATCTCAATATCATTTCCACGGGAGAAATAAATACGTTCGAAGGAACATTTTAAAGGTTCTTTTGGTTCATTAATCTTCGTTTCAGATACGTGCCCATTTTTTTTGATAATCAAGGCATGACCCGGTGTAAGTTCTTTAATTTGTTCGCTTTTTAGATTGAAAGCAGTTTGAATAACAGGTCTTTCAGAAGCGACAACGCAAACTTCATCGTCTTCATACCAATATGTTGGACGAATTCCAGATGGATCTCTCAAAACAAACGCGTCTCCATGTCCAAATAATCCAGCCATTGCGTAGCCACCATCCCAATCTTCAGAAGCGCGTTTCAAAATTCTTTCAATATCGATTTTCTCAGCAATTTTTCCGTAAATATCAATATTAGAATAGCCTTGTGCTTTTAACTGCGCATATAGCTCTTCGTTTTCCTCGTCTAAAAAGTGACCTATTTTTTCTAAAACAGTAACCGTATCCGATTTTTCTTTTGGATGCTGGCCAATATTTACCAAAACATCAAATAGTTCATCCACGTTTGTCAAGTTGAAATTACCTGCCACAACAAGATTTCGGGTTAACCAATTGTTTTGGCGCAAAAATGGGTGGCAATTTTCAATGGAATTTCTTCCAAATGTTCCATAACGCAAGTGACCAAGAAATAATTCACCAGTAAAACCAGCATTTTTCTTTAAATAGTCAACATCTTTCAGCAAAGCAGGATTTTGCTCCTCAATTTCTAGGAAACGTTCATTTATATGGTCGAAAATATCCTGAAGTGGCTTACTATCGATAGATCGGTGTCTGGAAATATAGCGTTCTCCTGGCTGCATGTCCAACTTGATGTTCGCAACACCAGCGCCGTCTTGCCCTCGGTTGTGCTGTTTTTCCATCAATAAATGCAACTTGTTTAAACCATAAAAGGCCGTTCCATATTTATCCAGATAAAACTGTAGAGGTTTTTTTAATCGAAGAAGTGCAATACCGCACTCGTGTTTTATTGCATCGCTCATTTGCCTGATTGGTGATTTGAGTTGCAAATTTACGCTTTTAATCAAAGGTAAAAAAGGTAAAATTGAATATTTTATTTTTCGACCAAAGGCAACTTAATTACAGAATCTTTAGTTTTCTTTAATAAAGAATTTAATGTCTGACTTTTTTAATGATTCCCTATCATTCAGATGTTTACTTTTTGTTGTAAATTCGCTATCCAGTATGAGATTGTTAGCCGTTTTTAGTGTGTTTTTCATAACATCCTTTGAGATTTTTTCTCAAGTGGTATGGATGCACCCAAATCAGGGGCAATGGGACAATAGAATCAGCTATAAAATTGATTTGGACCAGGGTGAAATGTACTTGGAGAAAACTGGATTCACCTATTTTTTGCACACTGCCAAATCCAGACACGCGCACGACAAGGAAACGGAACATGCTGAAAATGCTGCCTTGGATTTTCAAGCGCATGTCATACGATCGGAATTCATTGGTGCTAATACAAATGTAGTTATTCGGGAGAAAAACGCGTCTGATTTTTACCGGAATTACTATATTGGGAACGATTCATCCAAATGGAAAGCACATGTAAAAAGTTTCTCATTGCTAGAATATATGGATTACTATCCAGGTATAAGTTTGATTCTTGATGGCTCTAATCAAAAACTTAAGTATTCATTCGCTGTAAAGCCGGGATCGGATGTTACAAAAATAAAATACACTATAACCGGTGCAAATAAATCCTTTATGGATGATGAAGGGCAGTTACACCATGAGAACCGTTTTGGTAAAATTAGTGAGTCTGCTCCAATCGCCTGGACAGAAAAAGAAGGTAAAAAAGCGAATGTTGCAGTAGAATATCGCTTGTTGGAAGGTGAGGTTTCTTTTCACTTTCCGAATGGATACGACACAACTGCAAATTTAATTATTGATCCGTACTTGGTTTTTTCAACTTTTACGGGTTCTTCCGCAGATAACTGGGGTTTTACTGCTGCTCCTGATCCAGACGGAAACGTCTTTGCAGGTGGAATCGTATTTTCGGGCGGGTATCCAACTACAACTGGTGCATTTGATGGCGCTTACAATATTGGAACGGAATCTGGATATAACGTTGATGTTGGTATCACAAAATTCAATTCAACCGGAACAACTTTGCTCTATTCAACTTACTTGGGAGGAAACGGTAATGAAACTCCAAATAGTATAATTTGCGCGCCATCAGGCGATTTATACGTCTTTGGCGTCACATCTTCTGTGAATTTTCCAATGGGCCCGTCACCGTATGATAATTCATTCAATGGCGGACCTACAGTTATAGAAAATAATATTGGTTTTTCAGGTTCAGACATTTATATCGCTAGACTAAATCCAAATGGAACAGCACTTTTAGCCTCAACTTTTGTCGGTGGAAGCGGAACCGATGGTCTAAATACGTCTAGTTTGAATTATAACTATGGTGATCAGTTTCGTGGGGAAATAAGTTTGGATTCTATTGGAAATATTTATGTCGCTTCCACGACCCAATCTGCTAATTTTCCAGTTTTATTGGGAAGTCAAAATGCCTTGAACGGCTCCCAGGATGCAGTGGTTTTTAAAATGAATGCAAATTTGAGCAGCATGCTTTGGAGTACTTTTTTTGGTGGAAACACTATTGAAACAGGAAATTCCATTCAAGTTGCAAGTAATGGTAATGTATACGTTGCAGGTGGAACTTCTTCCAATAATTTACCTTATTTAACAGGCAATGATTTAACGTTCAACGGTGGAATTTCCGATGGTTACCTAACGCGATATAACGGGATTAATGGTGCTTTGATTGCCGGAACCTATTTGGGATATACAGAATACGACCAAGCTTATTTTGTGCAGTTGGATTTGGATAATAATGTATATGTTTTCGGGCAATCTCAATCTGCATGGCCAATTTCAGCAGGTTGCTACGGTAATCCTAATTCTGGCCAATTTATTCGAAAATATTCTCCGAATTTGTTAACGATAAATTGGACTACGATGATTGGTGGTGGAACTGGTAATGTGGAGATTTCTCCAACCGCTTTTTTAGTTTCTGATTGCTACGATATTTATTTATCCGGATGGGGCGGCAGTGTTAACCAATCTAGTCAAGCAACGCAAAGCTCAAGTAACGGATTTCCAACTACCTTCGATGCTTTTCAAACAACTACAAATGGGTCTAATTTTTTCATTGCGGTATTGGATCAGGATGCTTCTTTGCTAAAATATGCTACGTATATGGGCGGTTCAACCAGCAGTTATAACCATGTGGATGGTGGAACGAGCCGTTTTGATAAATCTGGTAGAATCTACCATGCAGTTTGCGGGGCTTGCGGTGGAAGCGATTATGGTTTTACGAGCACTCCTGGCGTTTGGTCGCCAACGAATAATAGTACTAATTGTAACTTAGCCGTTTTTAAATTTGAGTTGAATTCTATTGAAGCTATCGTTTCTGAACCGCAAACTATCGTTTGTATGCCAGCTCCTGTTATTTTTGATAATAATAGTTCCAATGGAAATTCATTCTTATGGAATTTTGGTGATGGCACTTTTTCAACCGCGATTAATCCTTCCCATTTTTATACAGCGCCCGGCGATTACACGGTTACGTTGGTGGTAGCGGATTCAAATGGTTGTTTTTCGCCTGATTCTGTAACTTTTGTAGTCAATATTGGCGATTTCCAAGGTGGCGTAACGCTTCCAACCAATTCTATTTGTCCAGGTGAATCGGTTCAATTGGAAGCATTTGGTGGTGCTAATTACAGTTGGAGTCCTGCTAATTTTCTAGACGACCCAACAAGTCCAACGCCAATTGCAACGGTTTTAGAAACTACACTTTTCACTGTCATTGTAAGCGATAGTTGCGGAGCAGATACACTTTCGTTAACCTTGGCTGTTTTTCAATCCAATTCTTCTATTTCTAACGATACTTCTATTTGTGTCGGTAATTCTGCACAACTCCAAGCGAGTGGAGGAGGAACCTATCTTTGGTCGCCACCAACTTTTTTGGATAATGTTTCTATATCCAATCCAATTTCTACTCCTTCTAATACAATTACCTATTTTGTAGAAGTTATTTCTGTAAATGGTTGTATTGAGCAAGATACCGTTACAATTTCTGTGTTTTTTGATCCGCCGGTACCTCAAGTACCTGCAAATCCAATCATGTGCGTTGGTGATTCCATTGTACTTACTGTTTCTGGTGCAGAAACGTATCTGTGGTCTCCAAATTACCAAATTAACACCTTGGTTGGCTCTTCTGTAACAGTTTCCCCAGCTGATGATTTCACCTATTATTGTGATTTTACGAATGCGTGTGGCACCATAAGCGATTCGGTAATGGTGTTAGTTGTTTCGGCTACAATTCAAGCGGGAAATGATACAATTGTATGTCCTGGAGAATCGGTTCCGCTGTGGGCAAGTGGTGGCGTTTCCTACAGTTGGTTTCCATATCAATCTTTGAATAATGCTTCTGCTTCGCAAGTTATAGCAACACCCACCTTACCAACAAATTATTCTGTTATTGGAACGGATCAAAATGGTTGTGTTGATTCGGCTAATGTCTTTGTTGACTTATTTCCATTGCCTTTTATTCAAACGTCACCAGATGTATACGCCTTATTTGGTGATGTGATTCAATTATCCGCTACGAGTTCTACCCCAGGACCTTATAATTGGTCTCCGGCTGAATATGTGAGTTGTGTGAACTGCAGCAGCCCAACGGTTCAACCGGATGTAAATATGGATTTTACGGTAAGTTATACCGATATTAATGGGTGTATTGCATCTGATATTGTATCTATTTATTATACACCAATTCTCTATATCCCAAATACGTTTACACCTAATGGCGATGAACGCAACCAGGGATTCAGAATCTCAGCTAGCAATATTCGTTCTTTCGAATTACTTTTGTTTGATCGTTGGGGAGAATTAATTTATACGATGGATGATCTGAAGGATTATTGGGATGGTTCCTTTAACGGGTATTCTTGCCAAGATGGAACGTATGTTTGGACAATAAAATACTATGATTTTGTAGGGAAATCCTATGCGTTAAATGGACATGTGAATCTTATTCGCTAGTGTATACCTAAAACTTTACTATCAAATATCTGCGCTTTTGAAAAAAATAAAATTCACTGTAACGATTTCTTGGATCATCCTTACTAGAATGTATGATGCTTATTCCACGAACCAATTAACACCAGATTTAAGCAAGGAGAGCAATCCACTTGTTAGCGTTTTAGGAATGACTTGGGCGCCGTTATTAATTGTCCTCGGTTTATTGACCGTATATGTTGTTTATGCTTTTTACATAAGTACATTTAAACCTACACATCTTTTTCCAACACAAAAAGGATTTACTTTTAAGGAATTCGTAACATTTGCGTATTTGGGTCGAACCGATAGCTGGATGGCTTTAGTGTATAAGTTCCCAAAAGATTTGAACCGTTTGAACAACTGGATGGGAATTGTATTAACCCAAGGTCTTGTTTTCGCTGGAGGGGTTTCTACAACGATGTGGCTATTCATCAACTACACGGATTTCTATAAAAATATGCATAGCGCTCAACTCGTTT
>JBIKZR010000084.1:0-7560 GCA_044354635.1 Crocinitomicaceae bacterium
AGAATATGAAAAAAGAATACTATTTAAAATCTTTCGTGATACTCTCATTTCTGTTTATTTCTGCAACATTCTCAGCAGTAATTGCACAAAATATTGTGTATACAAATGGTGTATCCGGTCCATCGTCTTGCGATGGTTCCGCTTATATTGATTCTAATTTTGCAGTTGTAAATACGGTTTGGGCAGGAAATGGTATGATTTACCAAACAGGAGGCGCTTCCATTGATAGTTTGTGCGCTGGAACATATACATTGACTTATTCTACCTCCATTGGCGGTTCAACGACCGTAACATTTATAATCGGTAGCGGAAACACAAATCCTTGTGCTGGTTTTAGTACATCTGTTACAACAACGTCGACTACTTCAGCTGTAAATTGCGATGGAACGGTGCAAATTATTGTTACTGGTGGTTCAGGTCCTTATGTTTACCAATGGTCTAATGGACAAATTGGTGGATCATTTGGAAATCTTTGTGTTGGAAATTATATCTGTGTTACAACAGATGCAAATGGTTGTGTATCCAACGCGGAGGGAATGGTAAATGCTACTTCCACGTCAAACGATTCAATTTTAGTTTTCGTGAATACTACTTTCCCAGGAGTTCCAACAATTGGGACATTATCTGCAGCATATGTTGAAGATTGCGTTTTGGATTTCAATTCAGTTGTATCTGCATCTATTACAGGATACACATATCCTTCTTTGGATACTGTATTAATTACGTGGACGTTGGTTGATTCCCTTGGTGTGAATGTTGCTTCGTACACAATTCCTTACGCAATGACCAATTTAAATTCAGGTGTTTTCTCTGTTTCACTAATCGTTTTCTGTGACCAAAAAGTATTGGATTATACCACAATTCATATTTTTGATCAAATCTATTTGAACAATGCTGAAATGGGAATTATTGAAAATCAAAAGCAAGCAATACTTTTCAATAATCCAATTACCAACCAATTAAACATGACGTTTGATAACAATACTGCGCGTTCTATCGTTATTTACGATTCGAAGGGAGTAGAAGTTTTCAAGGCAGATATTGCGGATACATTTAGCTATTCTATCGACACAGAAAAGTTTCATTCAGGGATTTATTACTTGAATGTAACAACTTCTCAATCTAGTTTCACACGAAAATTGGTTAAATAAAAAATAGAAGGTGAACTTCAAAGAATGCTGGACACACGGATGTTCAGCATTTTTTTTGTTTCAATTTTTCTGGAAATTAGAACTTACTTTTGGTATTTATGCAGCGTAATAGCCACCAAATTACCTTATTCGATATTTCTTGGATGAAAAGAAATGATGGCATCACGCAGAAAACGCTGATCCAAATGGGTGTAAATTTCCGTTGTTGTGATGGATTCATGCCCTAGCATATCTTGCACTGCACGCAAATTTGCGCCGCCTTCAATAAGATGCGTGGCAAATGAATGGCGGAAAGTATGCGGTGAAACTGTTTTTTTTAGTCCAATTGCTTGCGAAAGATTTTTTATAATGGTGAAAATCATAACGCGCGTAAGCATTGCTCCGCGTCGGTTTAGGAAAATAACATTTTCATTTCCTGGCTGAATATTTTGGTGCCGACGAATATGGTCGTTGTAAATACCGATTTCCTTTTCTACACTCGGACTAACGGGAACCAATCTTTCCTTGTTGCCTTTTCCAATCACGCGAATAAATCCTTCTTCAAAATAAAGATCAGAGAACCGTAAATTCACGAGTTCACTTACCCGCAAGCCACAGCTGTATAGCGTTTCAATCATTGCTCGGTTGCGATGCCCTTCCAATTTTCCTAAATCTATTGCGCCAATCAGTTGGTCAATTTCTTCGATGGTTAATATTTCCGGAAGTTTTCTGCCAATTTTCGGCATTTCCAATAATTCACTCGGGTCGTCTTTTAGAAGATCTTCCAAAATCAGAAAACCAAAAAATTGCTTTATGCCGCTAATTATGCGTGCCTGCGTCCTTGCACTTAATCCCAAATCAAAAAGTTCAGCTACAAATTCCTTTAGATGTATGTACGTTAATTCCGTTACAGCCAAATTTCGTGCGCCTGCAAAATCGTTAAGTTTACTGACATCATTTTGGTAAGCGAAGATAGAATTTTCAGCTAATCCCTTTTCTATTTTCAAGAACGAAACAAAATCCTTAATATAGCGTTCCCAATGCGACATGAATATGAAAATTTTAATAGTTAACGGTCCTAATTTAAATCTGCTCGGTAAGAGAGAACCACAAATATATGGTAATCAAACTTTCGAAAGCTATTTTGAGGAATTGAAATTAACCACTTCTGCAGATTTATCCTATTTTCAATCCAATATTGAAGGGGAATTAGTTAATTGTCTGCAACTTTCGGATCACGATGGTATAATCTTGAACGCTGGGGCGTACACGCATTCAAGTATTGCCTTGAGAGATTGTATCGCTTCTATTGCTATTCCTGTTGTAGAAGTGCATATTTCAAATATTACAGCTCGGGAAGAATTCCGCCATACTTCTTATATTTCTCCGGTAGCGGTGGGGGTTATTTTTGGCTTTGGATTAAAAAGCTATGAATTGGCAGTTCGTTATTTTGAAAGGAACAAACGCTGATTCAATTCTTTGAATTTTGTAATACCTTTGAAGTAGCGTGCCCACAAAATACTTCCGCTATACAATCCATTTAGATTGTTTTCTGTAACCGTTTTTTTAATCTCTCTGCGTTGTTTGAGTAGAACCGGTAAATGTCTGAAAGTTTCTAAATGCGCTTTTATAATACTTCCCACATGCGACCATTCGCCACGAATAAAAAAGCGAAAGCCAGCTACGCCATCCAAGATGAGACGGTAAAATAATTTTGGAAAAAGCAATCCGTCATAATTTTTCACGATCAAATACAAACTATTGCGAAAATTTAAAAAAGATTTCTTCGCAGATAAGTAGGGTAGCGTTCCACCACCAACATGGTAAATTTTCGATTCTGGTACAACTAAAAATTTGAATCCTTTCTTTTTTAGGCGCCAGCAAAGGTCTATTTCCTCCATGTGAGCGAAAAATGCCTCATCAAAACCACCAACTTTATGAAACAAATCAGCACGGATGAGCAAAGCTGCTCCTGTTGCCCAAAATACTTCTGTTGTTCCGTCGTATTGTCCTTCGTCGGATTCAAACTTATCAAAAATCCTTCCCCTGCAAAAAGGAAAAAAATTATGATCCAAAAAGCCACCTGAAGCTCCTGCGTGTTCAAAAAGTGCTTTGTTATGAAACGACAGAACTTTCGGCTGACAGCCAGCTACCGATGGATCTTTCATTGCTTCCATCAAGGGTTCAATCCAATCTTTTGTTACTTCAATATCACTATTTAAAAGTAAATAATTGCTTGCATTTACTTGTTTCAGTGCATCGTTGTATCCTTTTGCAAATCCGCCATTTTCTAAATTGATCAGTATTTTAATGGATGGGTAATTTTCTCTGACGAAAGCTACAGAATCGTCCGTTGAAGCATTGTCGGCTAAAATTATGGTGGCTTGCCCTGAAAATGCGCATACCGATGGTAAAAATTGTTCTAAAAACTTTTTACCATTCCAATTTAAAATTACTATTGCTAAGGAATCCACGTAAGCTTATTGATTATAACCGCAATATTAGGAATTAATACTGACGAAACAAATCATTGCTATTTCCACCGAAATGGTTTTCATTGTGGTAGTTTGGATCGTCAACATTTCCTTTGTTCGTATTTCTTTTTGCTAGGGTCTGCGGCCACCCTGGGTTCTTTAGTTCTCCTACCATGTCGGAATGCAACAATCGATACCCATTATTTACCAAATCTGGATTATAGAAAATAAATCGTTTGTTACTAAAAATTCCAATTTTGTTGTATTGCCAAATTTCATAAGGGTATTCAGACGGAGAAGTTTCTTTTACGACGATTGTCGTAGGAGCGCCATATTGCAGGTAAACTCTTCCGCGATCGGTTTCAAATCCTTCTTGAAAGTTATTGGAATATAATTTCTCCACGAGTTGAACTTGCATTTTATATTTTAGCCAGGCATCATTTGTTTTACTTGGAGCAGTTTTCAGCCAGAAAGCTTGAATATGACGGCGCTGTTTCTCTGTATCTTTTGTTTTTATCGTTTGAATGATATTTTTAATTTCTGCAGGTTTTGAAATTGGAATTAAGCTTTCTAGAAAAAATAAAACACTATCCTCGGAAATGGAAGCCTGAAAATAAGGGTCTAAAACGAGATTTTCTGCATCCCAGCTAATTTCGATATCATTGCTTCGTTCAAAAACATAGGATTGTGTGGTCAGATCCATCATACTTCTGGACAATAGTGTGTAATTTAATGTGTAGGTACCAGTTGGTAATTTTCCTATGTCAACATTTCGTATGATTGGTAAAACTTCCGAAGTGGTATGCCTAGAAAAAACAGTGAAATTTTCTAATTCAGCGCCAGTTTCTGTGTTCACAATAAATTGTTTTAGTCCGCAAACGGAATCCGGCAGTTGATTGGTATTGTAAAGTTCAAAATAAACAGGAATGGAAGAGAGAACGGAAGGGTAAAATGTAGATAAACGAGGAATCATATTGTACCCGGATTTGAAGAAGGTTGAACTTTCATCGCCTTTGTACGCATATTCCAGTGTCTCGATATCCGAGGAAGAAATAGCATCTTGTAATTCTTCAATACTAATGGTTTGACTTGCTTTTATCGGTGCTTTTTCGCTTGCAAGATCTAATAATTCAATCGTAAGTGTATAATTTCCTGGCGCTAATGCAAAACGTTTAACTTCGTAAAAATCCTCCACAATACTATCTTTCATAACCGGAGAAAGCAGTCTGTATGCGTCTTGTGCAACAAGATTTTGCTCCTTTAAAATCTGAATAGAAACGGCAATCTCACCCTGTAATCCGTCATCAGCGCCTTTGTATTGCACAGAGGAACCAACAAATTGAAAATAAATTTCCAGGTAATTTCCAGTTCCAGGAGCAAAAAACTGCTTGTTGTCCATGTAAGCTCTAAGCGATTGATTTTGACCAAATAAAAAGGTATTAACCAACAAGGTAGCAGCGAGAATTAACTTTTTTGAGGCACGCATATATATTTGTGTGAGTGAAAGAGTTTTTATCAAAAAGTAAAGTTAATAAAATGAATTCGTTCCTTTTAAAAAATATGTATTTATTGTTTAAACAGTCGTTTTTAGTGTTTAATCTACTGCTAATCCGCTGTACTTAAATATCCTGTAGGTAAGGAAAGAAAAAAAAATACTTTTTTTAATCAATTTCTATTGTCAGTATTTAAAGTATTACTACTTTTGCCCCGGAGAATTGGCAGAGTGGTCGATTGCGGCAGTCTTGAAAACTGTTGTACCGCAAGGTACCGTAGGTTCGAATCCTACATTCTCCGCTGAAAAATTAAAACCCGTATCAAGTTTCTTGAAACGGGTTTTTTTATGACCTATACAGCAATCTACCTGTTTTAATTTCCAGTTTAAAGAATTCTTAATACCTTCGTTTTAATGTCACACAAACTTGCCTATTTATGCGGTTCAGAATCATGGGGAGGCCTAGAGATGAACCAACTCAGGAATGCAAAATGGATGCAGGAACGCGGGCATTCTGTTGTTATTTATTGCCAAGAAAAATCACCAATATTTGAGGCTGCAACGGATTTTTATATCCCTGTTGTTGCCATTGAAAAACATAAAAGGTGGTACGATTTTAAAGCTGGAAAAAAGCTTGCGAAGCTATTGGATTCCAATGCCGTTTCCCACTTAATTGTGCGTGATCCGCGCGACATGAGTATTTCCGTAATTGCAAAACGAAACGCCAAATTTAAAATCCACCTTTCCTATTTTATGGAAATGCAGTTGGGCGTAACTAAGAGAAGTTTTCTCCATACGATTCGTTTTTCCTACATTGATCTTTGGTCTTGTCCATTGTATTGGTTGGCAAAACAAGTGGAAACAAAAACCTTTTTTAACAAGCAAAAAATACGTGTAATTACCTCTGGTTTGGATTTGAACACCTTGGAAAAACAAGCTCCAGATAAATTAACTGCTCGAAAAAAAATGAACTTGCCGGAGAATCTGCTAATTTTCGGTCTTATTGGGCGCTTTGATCCGCTGAAAGGTCAAGTTTTAGTTTTAGAAGCTCTTTCAAAATTACAGCATAAAAATATTGGAGTTTGTTTTTTAGGTGAACCGACAAAGGAAGCTGGTTCGGGATACCTGGAACTTATGCAGGAAATCTGTTTGAAACATAAATTGGAGGAAAAAGTGTTTATTCGTCCGTTTCGTAAAGATATCGGCATATTTTTTAGCGCAATGGATGCCTTCGTAATGGCTTCTAAAGCAGAAACCTTTGGCATGGTAGCAATTGAATCTATGGCTTTTGGTATTCCTGTAATTGCAAGTAATGCTGGCGGTAGTCCCGAGATATTGGATTTCGGAAAATTTGGATTACTTTTCGAGTCTTTAAACGCAGAAAGTCTTGCAGGTCAAATGAACCATTTTAATGCATTTCCGAATCAATTTTCAAAGGAAGCTTTGCGCGCAGAAGCGCAAAAATATGACCATATTCGAGTTTGCAAAGAAGTAGAAAAAGCACTTTCTATCGTTCCATCTTTGGAGGTAAAAGGCACTATAAATAATATATAATAGGATAATTATGGCATGTGAACGAGTCAGAAACAATATAAATTTGGTTTTAACCACTATTATCCTTTTGTTTTCTTTTCCCTCTATTGGTCAAATTCTTGGCTGCACAGATCCTTTGGCTAACAATTTCTCGCCATCAGCAACACAAAATGATGGAACTTGCACCTATGCTACCGCCTCGATTTCCGCAAGTAATACTTTTGCACTACCAGCAACAATAAGTGAAACTTCTGGACTGATTTTTTGGAATGGAAAACTTTGGACGCACAACGACGACGGAGATATTCAACTTTACGCGATCGATACTGCAAATACAGCTGCTTTGGAAATTTTCGAGTTAACTGGCACACAAAACACAGACTGGGAAGAGATTTCGCAAGATCAAAACTACCTGTATGTTGGCGATTTCGGAAATAATCTCAACGGAAACAGAACCGATTTGAAAATTCTACGGATTGAAAAAAACTCTTTTTTAGTTGGCGCTCCAATAATTGATACAATTAACTTTTCGTATTCCAACCAATTAGATTTTTCACCAACAGGTGCAAATAATACCGATTTTGATTGCGAAGCCTTTATCGTTAGCACCGATAGTATTTATTTATTCACTAAACAATGGCTTGCAAATACTTCTGGAGTCTATAGTTTGTCTAAAAATCCAGGAACGCACGTTGCACAATTCAAAACAACTTTAATTACCGATGGATTAATCACTGGTGCAAATTTTAATGAAGTCGACAAGGTCATCACACTGCTTGGTTATTCAACCGTTTTACAGCCATTTATTTATCTGTTATACGATTATCCTTCCACCGATTTTATGAGTGGGAATAAACGAAAAATTTCCGTTTCACTGCCTTTCTATCAAACGGAAGGAATTACCGCTGTTTCTCCATCCCGCTTTTTTATC
>JBIKZR010000085.1:0-7352 GCA_044354635.1 Crocinitomicaceae bacterium
CATTTAAACCAGTGGAACCGTCATTTACCATCATCAATGTATCAACGACAAATGTTCCTGGAATAAGAAAATCAGGTGTTCCCCAGTCGCCGCCCGCAGGATCCGCCCAAGTAAATTCGTAATTTCCGGCAATCCCAGCAGGAGCTTGAACCGCGCAAATTACTTGTGATTGAGCCATAAATCCCGACCCAAAAACAGCAATAGTGAATAAAAGTTTTTTCATAAGTTAAAATTATTAGTGTGATTAAAAATGCCTTTAGCAAGCTCTAAATTAACATAAAATTTATTGTTCCTTAATTTTGTGGTGTTTTTTTTCAGAAAAAGCAATTATATAGAAAGCAAAAAGCGGTTAATTAAAAATTAACCGCTTTCTTATTAAGGT
This sequence comes from Crocinitomicaceae bacterium, assembly GCA_044354635.1. Taxonomy (GTDB): domain Bacteria; phylum Bacteroidota; class Bacteroidia; order Flavobacteriales_D; family Crocinitomicaceae; genus M0103. Next base: position 383 of record JBIKZR010000085.1, read on the forward strand.
GTTCTAATTTGCGTTTAGTCTGCTGAAAGCGCCGCTTTAAAATATTCTCTGTTCATGCGTGCGATGTTTTCTAACGAAATTTCTTTCGGACATTCCACTTCGCAAGCACCTGTATTTGTACAATTTCCAAAACCTTCTTCATCCATGCGGTTCACCATGTTCAAAACACGTTCTTTCGCTTCGACTTTTCCTTGTGGAAGTAAGGATAATTGAGAAACTTTTGCCGAAACAAATAGCATTGCGGAGGAGTTTTTACACGTCGCTACGCAAGCACCGCATCCAATGCATGTGGCTGCTTCAAAAGCTGCATCTGCATCCTGTTTTGGAATTGGAATTGTATTTGCGTCGATTGTATTTCCAGAAGTGTTTACGGAAATGAAACCACCAGCGGCCATAATTCTGTCGAAGGCGCTACGATCTACTACTAAATCCTTTATTACTGGGAATGCTTTTGCGCGCCAAGGTTCGATGTAAATTGTTTCTCCATCGTTGAATTTACGCATGTGTAATTGGCACGTCGTTACTGCTCGATCTGGTCCGTGTGCTTCCCCATTGATGTAAAGGGAACAACTTCCGCAAATTCCTTCTCTACAATCGTGATCGAAAGCAATTGGGCTGTCTCCAGTTTCAATTAATTGTTCGTTCAAAACGTCCAACATTTCTAAAAAGGACATGTCACCGCTGATATTATCAACAGGATACGTAACCATTTGACCTTTATCGTTTGGACTTTTTTGTCTCCAGATTTTTAATGTTAATTTCATCTTTTGTAATTTTATTTGAAATTCCTACTTAGAGGATAACTATCATTTATAATTTCGTTCTACTAATTTGATATTCTCAAAAACCAGTTCTTCTTTGTGTAGCGTTGGCTCTGAAACATTACCACTGTATTCCCAAGCCGCAACATACGCGAAATCGGTGTCGTTTCGTTTTGCTTCACCATCTGGTGTTTGTGATTCCTCTCTAAAGTGTCCTCCGCAAGATTCCGTTCTGTTTAATGCATCAATTGCCATTAATTCTCCAAGTTCCAAGAAGTCAGCTACGCGATTTGCTTTGTCCAATTCTGGATTAAACTCATTCGCGGTTCCTGGTATTTTTACATTGGAGTAGAATTCCGAACGAATTTTTTGAATTTCTGCAACCGCCCATTTCAATCCTTCTTCATCACGGGACATTCCAACCTTATCCCACATTACTTTACCAAGTCTTCTGTGGAAATGGTCAACTGTTTTTGCGCCTTGGATACCCAACAAACTAGCGTTGCGTTCTTGTACTTCGCTTTCAGCAGCTCCAAATTCAGGAAGTTCTGTCGAAATCGCACCAGTTCTAATATCGTCTGCCAAATAATCCGCAATGGTATATGGTAAAACAAAATAACCATCTGCTAAACCTTGCATTAAAGCAGAAGCACCCAAACGATTTGCACCGTGATCTGAGAAGTTTGCTTCACCAGTTGCATAACAACCAGGAATTGTTGTCATCAGGTTGTAATCCACCCAAACACCGCCCATTGTATAATGAACTGCAGGATAAATCATCATTGGCATATCGTATGGATTATCATCCACGATCTTATAATACATTTGGAACAGGTTGCCGTATTTTGCTTTTACAACCTCACGACCTAATTCTAAAATAGTTTCTTCTGACGCATTTACCATGTTTGAAGTCATTGCTTTTTCTCGGCCATAGCGTTCGATAGAAGTAGCAAAGTCCAAGTAAACAGCTTCTCCAGTTGCATTAACACCAAAACCGGCGTCACATCTTTCTTTTGCTGCGCGCGAAGCAACATCCCGCGGCACTAAATTTCCAAATGCAGGATACCTTCTTTCCAAATAATAATCTCTATCTTCTTCTTTTAAATCGGTAGCTTTCATTCTTCCTTCTCGGATTGCTTGCGCATCTTCCAAGTTTTTAGGAACCCAAATTCTACCATCGTTTCTCAATGATTCCGACATCAACGTCAGTTTCGATTGGTGATCTCCCGAAACAGGAATACACGTAGGGTGAATTTGCGTATAGCAAGGGTTTGCGAAGAACGCACCTTTTCTGTGGATTCTCCATGCTGCGGTAACGTTAGAACCCATAGCATTTGTAGATAAGAAAAATACATTTCCATATCCACCGGAAGCAATAACTACTGCGTGAGCAGAGAAGCGTTCCAATTTCCCCGTTACAATATTTCGCGCAATAATTCCACGTGCTTTGCCATCTACGATAACCAAATTCTGCATTTCGTGGCGGCTATACATTTTGATTTTGCCTTTTCCAATTTGCCGAGACATTGCGGAATAAGCACCTAATAGAAGTTGCTGACCAGTTTGTCCTTTTGCATAGAACGTTCTGGAAACCTGTGCGCCACCAAACGAACGATTATCTAATAATCCACCATATTCGCGTGCAAAAGGAACACCTTGCGCCACACATTGGTCAATAATATTTACAGAAACTTCTGCCAAACGGTGCACGTTTGCTTCACGAGCGCGGTAATCCCCACCTTTGATTGTATCGTAAAACAATCTAAAAATCGAGTCGCCATCTCCTTGGTAGTTTTTTGCAGCATTTATTCCACCTTGCGCTGCAATTGAATGCGCACGTCTTGGTGAATCTTGAAAACAAAATGCTTTTACGTTATAGCCTAATTCAGCCAAGGACGCCGAAGCTGCGCCACCTGCTAATCCTGTTCCAACAACGATAATATCGATATTTCTTTTGTTGGCTGGGTTAACCAGGCGAATGTGATTTTTGTGATCTGACCATTTCTTATCAATTGGTCCAACGGGTATTTTTGAATCTAATACAGACATCTTCAAGTAATTTAATTCTATTTATTCAAGTAAATTATAATTGGAATAATAGCAAATCCCAAAGGAATAAGAAGTGCAAATGCTGTTCCGAACGTTTTAATTGCTTTGTTGTATTTCTTGTGGCTTAAGCCCAAAGACTGGAAAGCGGAAGAGAAACCATGCATCAGGTGCATGCTCATTACGGCCATTGCTAAAACATAGCCGATAACAGCAAATAAAGCATACTTATTTGTTGGAAAACCAGGTTTTGTTTGACCAAAGAAAGTCATTACCAAGGAGTGAAGATCTTTGTATCCTTCGCCCATTTTAATGTTTACTTGCTTGTTGTAAAAATCAGTTTCGTTTTTAATTTCCATTTGCGCCTCTGCCATTGGTGTTTTTTCAAATGCACTCGTTGGAAAGAAATTGTCGGTATGCGTCAAGTAAAGCGATTGCGATTGGCCCGTTTGAGGATCTTTCACCAGTAAGCTATGCAATGGCATCGGCTCCGAAGAAAATTTCATTTTCCACCAGAAGTTTGACATGTGTATCACAATGAAAATTAAAATTACACTTCCTAAAACCGCCATTTGACGTGCAGGAAGTTTTGAATTTGCTCCCGGATTGTTGTAAGCATAAGGAATAGGACGCGCTTTTTTGTTTTTAATTGCTAGGAAAATCCCGTCAATTGCGTGGAATAAAACAGACAGGTACGTCAAATAAGACATTACTTTAATCAGTGGGTTGTGCGTCATGAAAAAAGCATATTCATTAAAGGCTCTTTTTCCTTCTTCTCCAGTTATGAAAATTAACTGCAGGTTTCCAAGTAAATGCCCTACTAGGAAAAGGCTTAAAAACAAACCGGTAAATGCCATCCAATATTTTTTGGCAATCGATGATGATAAAATTGCAGACTTACTCATATTTACTTACGTTCTAATTGAAAATATTTGCACAAATTTAAGAGTTAGAACAATCTAAATGCGCTTTGGCTCTTATTTAGACTGATTATAGATAAATCACCAAATGTTACATAAACTTTAATCTGTAACCAATTTTCTTCTTTTGGTTTTACTAAAAAAACGAGGATGAAAGATTTGGTGTTGTTTTTAGGTGTTTTAGCTACGGGATGTTCCTTTGCACAGGAGGAAAAAGAGTTGGAAACGCCATTTTTTAAAGGGGAAGTTGTAAAAAATGAAATTTTGGAAGTTGCAAAAAAACGTGCGGAATTGGAGGTCGTACTTTCTGTTTATCCAAATCCTTCTTATGGAAGTATCTGTATCGAAGGTTACGAAGGTTCGGTAGTTACACTTCACAGTGCTGCGGGAACGTATGTTGGCACCTGGAAAATAGCGGAAGATAAAAAACTTACCATCTTTGATTTGCCAAGCGGTTCTTTTGTCTGCTTAATCGATGATGGACAGATGCAAACCATTAAAAGAATTGTCGTGCTTTAATACTGCTAGTTTAGATGCTTTTCAATTCCGTTTCTATTTCGCTTACGTGCAAAATGTGTTCTTTTCCAAACACTAGCGCGCGATTATCTGGAATGTGTCCCGCAGGGAAATCGAAAGCAACCGGAATATTTCGGTACGTGAAATGGCTCAGAATAAGTTCTTCCAACGTTTGTCCAAACGGAACAGCGGTATCTTTCATATCGGTCATTCCACCGATAATCAAGCCTTTAATTTTATTAAAAACACCGGCTTTTTCAAAAGCAAACAACATGCGGTCGATATGGTACAATTGTTCCGCTAGGTCTTCTACAACTAAAATGGTATTTGTAAAGTCGATTTGATCATCCGTTCCAAGCAGACTGTATAGAATACTGAGGTTTCCGCCAACAAGTTTTCCTACTGCGGTTCCAGGTTTGTTGTTTGAATTCCCTGCAACTTGGATTATATATTTCTCTCCCGTTAGCGCGGAAACCAATGTGTCCAATGCATCAGTGGAATTTTCCGCAAAATTAAGCGGCATCGATCCGTGGACACTTTGCAAGGAGAAGCGTTGCATGCGTTGGTGAAAAACGGTTACATCGCTGAATCCAACAATCCATTTTGGTTCGCGCAACATTCCAGCCCAGTTCAATTGGTCTAAAATTCGGATACAGCCATATCCGCCTCTGGCACAAAGAATAGCCTTGATTTCCGGTTCATCTATTCCATATTGAAAATCTGCAAGCCGTTCTGCATCCGTTCCAGAAAAATAATGATACGCGCCTAAACAGTGTTTACTGATTAATACCCGAAAACCTTTTTCAATCAATACATTTTCTGCGAATCGAACGTAGGATTCTTCAATCGCTTTTGCGGGTGCCGTGATGTAGATTAAATCTCCTTTTTGCAAGACTGGAATGGTATTTTTCACCTTTTTTTTAATTTCTTGTTTCAAATGTACAATTTATCTTTTAGTCAAAGAGTAGTCAAAGAGCGCTTTCATTACTTGTGTTTTTTATGTTCATCGACTTTAGGTTTCTTAGAATAATTACTACTTTGGCGGAAACATAATTCTGGATCCTGTGATTTCTCCCTATAACGATGAATTTTTTATGAAGCAAGCTTTGCAAGAAGCACATAAAGCATTTGAACTTGATGAAGTGCCGGTTGGCGCGGTTGTGGTGGCTAACAATCAGATTATTGCTCGGGCGCACAATTTCACGGAACATTTACACGATGTCACCGCACATGCTGAAATGCAAGCAATTACTGCAGCTGCAGAATTTTTGGGTGGAAAGTACTTAAGCGGCTGCACGCTTTACGTTACGGTTGAACCATGTGTGATGTGTGCTGGAGCATTGTATTGGTCGCAACTCGATAAGGTTGTTTTTGGAACGCGCGACGAAAAGCGCGGAGCAGGCCGTTTTCAAAACCAGTTGTATCACCCAAAAACACTCGTATTAAATGGCGTTTTAGAAAAAGAATGTTCCGAAATTATGCTCCGATTTTTTCAGTCGAAACGGTAATTTCCGCTGATCTAGCATAGCATAAACCAAAAATTTAACCCTTTATTTCTTTCGTTCCATCGGAATGCAGCGCAAAACGGCCGGCTTTTCGATCGTGCACATAATCCATTTTTGGCCATGGCCAACCGCCAAACTGCGTGCGTTGGTAATCTTCAAAAGCTTGGTGAATTTCTTGTTTTGTATTCATCACGAAAGGTCCGTGCTGCACCACCGGTTCGTTTATTGGTCGGCCTTGTAATATCAAAACTTTGGATAGATTTTCACCATTTTTAAGTTCAATCGTTTGTGCGGCATCCACTTCCACAGCGTGGTAATGCGGAACCTCTTGATTTTCCACAACCAAACCATCGCCTTGGTAATAGTAAATGGTGCGGTTTATTCCTTTTGAAGCCGCCGGAACCGCCCAATGCGCTCCAGGATCCAGCTGAATGTTCCAAATAGCAACTTCATTTTTTGGATCAAACGCCCAAGAGTCTGGCGGTGGAGTAGAGGAGGAATGCTTTCCAAGTTTCCCAACGAGCACTTCGATCGTTACAAGCTTGTTCGCGTTGTCGGTTTCTTGAAACTTCGGCACTTGCTCTTCCCAGATCATTTTAAAATGCGGTTCAACCATTTTGCTTTTCGCAGGAAGGTTCAGCCAAATTTGAAACAATTCCATCGGATTTTCTTTGTCTTCCTGCAACAACGGGAACATTTCGGAATGTTGAACGCCTTTTCCAGCGGTCATCCATTGCACATCGCCATCGCCGTAGCGTCCTGCTGCGCCAGTAGAATCGGCATGGTCTACTAATCCTTCGCGCACAACGGTTATTGTTTCAAAACCCCTGTGTGGATGTCCAGGAAAACCAGGAACTTCTGTTCCGTGATACATTCTAAAACCATCTTTGATAATGAAATCTTGTCCAAGATAACGCCCTTCCAAAGAAGAGACAGGGCCCATTTTAGCATTTCCTTTCGGGAATTTATCTTCGTGGTGTACGCAAAACAAAAACGGATCAGCAGTTTCCCATTGAAAACTTAGCGGTTTGATTTTTATAATTTTAGCAGGTGTTGACATCGATTTTGAATCTTTTGAATTGTTGCGGGTATAACCAATAAATGGCAATGCTACTAGCGATGAAATACCGAGGGTAAGCTTGCCGAGGAAGGAGCGACGCGGATAATTATCTTTCATAGGGTTTTGTTCTTTTGTGCTATAAAAATATACAAAAACAGGGAA
>JBIKZR010000086.1:0-7327 GCA_044354635.1 Crocinitomicaceae bacterium
AAGCCATCAGAACAAGGAAATGTACTTGCATACATTTTAAAAGGATTTGGTGTTTCTACAGGGATTTCAACTGAATTATCCAAAGAAGTTAAAGCAATTGCTGATGTAGCTATCAAATCGTTGAAAGCATCAAAAAAGGAATCGATTGTAGTTTGTGGTTCAAATAACAAGGCAATCCAAATTCTTACTAATAAATTGAATAGTGTTTTAGGCGCATATTCAACTACTTTAGATCTTACCAATAGCATTAACCTATTCAAGTCGGAAGACGCTAAAATGAATAAGTTGGTGAAGGAAGTCATTGCCGGAAAAACGACAGATACCGCAATTCTTTTTTATGGTGTAAACCCAGTTTATACTTTGGAGAATGGTGAGCAATTTGGTGAGGCTCTTGCAAAAACAGCAACAACAATTGCGCTTTCATCGCATGCAGATGAAACTGCTTCAAAGTGTAATTTTGTTTGTCCTGATCACCATGCACTAGAAAGTTGGAATGATTTCAATCCAATAAACGGGCATTTAGCTCTTGCACAGCCTTCTATACGTCCGCTATTCAATACCGCTTCCGCATTGGAATCTATTTTGGTATGGGCAGGAAAAGCAGAGCGCGGAGGAAAAGATTCAAAAGTAGCATACGATTACATTTCTAAAATGTGGGAAACAACAGGTTTCCCTAATCAAACTAAATATTTGGATTTCCATACCTATTGGAATATGGCAATTCATAATAGCTGTATAGATATTCCTTCTCCAGCATTGGTGGGAACACTTTCCTTTAATGAGGGAGCGATGAGTGGTTTATCTTCGCAAATGCCAAAATCTTCCCCACTTGAGGTTATTCTTTACCAAAAAGCGGGAATCGGCATTGGAATGCAAGCAAATAATCCTTGGTTACAAGAATTACCGGATCCATTGACGAAAGTTACTTGGGACAACTATATTACCATGAATCCTGTTGAAATGAAAGCTGCTGGTTATGCAACTTCATACGACCAAGAAAATGGGTTAAATCTTGCAACGGTTAAAGTTGGTAACAAATCCGTTACTCTTCCTGTTTATCCATTGCCAGGTCAAGCTGAAAAAACGATTGGTATCGCTTTGGGTTATGGTAGAGGCGCTAATGGTGAGAAAATTGGTAAAGCTGCTTTCCAAACGAAAGAATACGGAGGAAATGTAACGTTAGAAAATGGAAATCCTGCTCCGATTGGAAAAAATGTGTTTTCATTCGTACAACAAGAAAATGGCACGCTTTCCTATACAGCCGCTGGAACAATCACGAAAGAAGAAGGCGCATATTTGATTGCTGCAACACAGATTCACCATACGGTGATGGCACGTAATTCAATTGTAAGAGAAACAACATTAGATACTTTTAACAACGAAGATAAGGAAGCTTATAATCCAACTTGGATGCTTTCGAAATTGGATAAAGATGGAAACCACGTTAAAGCGCCGATGGCGGAGTTTGACTTGTGGGATGCACATCCAGTAGAAAACATTGGACATCGTTGGGGAATGACAGTAGATTTATCATCTTGTATTGGATGTGGGTCTTGTTTGATTGCTTGTCAATCGGAAAATAATGTTCCAGTTGTTGGTAAAGATGAAGTTAGAAGAGGTCGTGAAATGCACTGGTTAAGAATTGACCGTTATTTCGCATCCGATGAAGAAGCTACGCCTGGACAAAGAAAAGATAAAGAAACTTTTAGTTTCTCTGATGCTGAAATTGCATCTTTGAATCCAAAAGTGATCCACATGCCGATGATGTGTCACCATTGTAACCATGCGCCATGTGAAACAGTTTGCCCTGTTGCTGCAACGATGCATAGTAACGAAGGTTTAAACCAAATGGCATACAATCGTTGCATTGGAACGAGATATTGTGCAAATAACTGTCCATATAAAGTAAGACGTTTCAACTGGTTTAATTACCCATCGTATAAAAAATTCACAGAGGTTAATCCTGCTCAGGATGATTTAGGACGAATGGTTTTAAACCCAGACGTTACCGTTCGAACACGTGGGGTAATGGAGAAATGTTCTTTCTGTGTGCAACGAATTCAAGCTGGAAAACTAGAAGCGAAAAAAGAGGGTCGTCCTGTCGCTGATGGAGATTACGTTACTGCTTGTTCAGATGCATGTCCAACAAATGCAATTATTGTAGGTGACTGGAACGATACAACATCAAAAATAAGATCAAGTTCAGAAAATAAACGTGCTTACCAAGCTTTGGAAGAAGTGGGTGTTAAACCGAATGTTTGGTTTAAAGTGAAAGTACGTAACGAGAAAAATGATTTGTTATCTAAAATTCAGGCTGCCAAAGTTGCGCACCATGGAGAAGAAAAAGCAAATCATGGAGATAAGAAAAGTCATCATTAATTGAAAAACCTGTTGTAATGCACAAGGAAGCAGCAATTAGAGAACCCCTCATCTTAGGTCACAAGACCTATCACGACATCACAGAAGATGTGTGCAGACCGATTGAGGACAAAGCACCAAAAACATGGTATATTCTATTTGGAATAGCTTTAGTTATTGGATTATACGGAGTAGGATGTATTCTTTATCTCTTGGGAACTGGGATCGGAGTCTGGGGATTGAACAAAACCATTGGATGGGCTTGGGATATCACTAATTTCGTTTGGTGGGTAGGAATTGGACACGCTGGAACGTTGATTTCTGCTGTACTACTCCTATTCCGTCAAAAGTGGAGAATGGCAATTAATAGATCTGCTGAGGCGATGACAATTTTTGCCGTATTTATGGCTGGTTTGTTTCCATTGATCCACATGGGTCGTTTATGGGTTGGTTATTGGACACTTCCATTGCCGAATCAATTTGGTTCATTGTGGGTAAATTTTAACTCACCACTATTATGGGACGTTTTTGCAATTTCAACTTACCTTTCTGTAGGTTTGGTTTTCTGGTACATCGGACTCATTCCAGATTTTGCTACAATCCGCGATAGAGCGAAAAAACCCGTTTCAAAGAAAATGTATTCTATACTAGCTTTTGGCTGGTCGGGTAGAGCAAAGCAATGGAATCGTTTTGAATTAGTTTCATTGGTTTTAGCAGGATTGGCAACACCACTTGTGTTCTCTGTGCACTCCATTGTATCCTTTGACTTTGCTACTTCAGTAATACCAGGTTGGCACACAACAATTTTCCCTCCTTATTTCGTAGCAGGTGCAGTATTCTCTGGATTTGCAATGGTTCAAACGCTTATGTTGATCATGCGAAAAGCAATGGGTTTAGAAGCATACATTCATACGCGTCATGTGGAGTACATGAACATCGTAATTATGGTAACTGGATCCATTGTTGGAACAGCATATATTACCGAATTATTTATTTCATGGTACTCTGGTGTGGAATACGAAGCTTATGCATTTATCAATCGTGCAACCGGACCTTACTGGTGGGCATATTGGGCAATGATGACATGTAACGTTATTTCACCACAACTTATGTGGTTCAGACCTTTGAGAAGAAGTTTACTCTTTACATTTATTATTTCAATTGTTGTAAATATTGGAATGTGGTTTGAGCGTTATGTAATTATCGTAACTTCCATACACAGAGATTACTTGCCTTCTGCATGGAGTATGCATTATCCAAGTCACATAGATTTGGGTGTATATATTGGAACTATAGGATTGTTTTTTGTATTCTTCCTTTTGTTTGCAAGGTATTTCCCAGTTTTAGCTTTGAATGAAGTAAAAACAATTTTGAAATCATCTGGAGAATCGTATAAAAACGCACCAGATAATCATACTAACGATAGTCATTCAAACCATTAATAGTAAGGACATGGCAGAGACAGTTATTTATGCAATGTACGACGATGACGATGTGCTAAAAGATGGCGCAAAGAAGTTGGTCGCAAAAGGAGTTAAAATCTCAGAAGTATTTTCTCCTTTTCCAATTCACGGAATTGATCCAATAATTGGAATAAAGAATACACGTTTAGGTATCATGGCCTTTATTTATGGTCTTACTGGTACTGTGTTGGCAACTTATGGGATGCGTTTTTTCATGATTACGGATTGGCCAATGAATATTGGTGGAAAGCCAAATGGTTCTTATTTAGATAATATGTTAGCATTTGTTCCGATTACTTTTGAATTTACAGTGCTTTGTGCTGCCCACGGAATGGCAATAACCTATTTGTTGCGAAACAAAACATTACCAGGACTTCCAGCACAAAATCCTGATCCTCGCACAACGGATGATAAATTCGTGATGGAGATAAGACTTTCTGAAAACACAAAGTTTGATGCTGCAGAGCTTGAAACCATGTTAAAGGAAACTGGAATAATAGAATTGGATCAAAAAGAATTAAAATAGTTTGCCATGAAGTACTGTTTTTCAGTGCTACGTCTGACATAATAAATAGAAGAGACAGATGAAAATTAAATTTAAGGCACTAGCAAGTTTGGCAGTAATTTCGATTACTACATTATTATTGGGATCGTGCACTGCAGATGCTGACAGTTCAGGTTTGGAATATATGCCAGACATGTATCGCTCTCCTGCTATTGAACCATACGTTGATTATGGTGAGGTAAGAGGAAGAGAGAATAAGGATATGAAAATGAAAATTTCAGCTTTGGTTCCACCTATGGGAACTGTACCTTATTTTGGAACGGATTCCACAACAGTAAATCTTATGTTACCATATTTCAGAAAGGCAAATGTTGCTTTTCGTGAAACCCATGGTTTGTATGGTGCTAATCTATCCATAGTGGATGAATATGCTTTAGCTCTTGCGGATAAAAACCCAATAAAACTGACAGCTGAAAACGTAGAATCCGTGTTCAAACAAGGAAAAGAATTATATACTGCAATGTGCCAACATTGTCACTCCGAAAAAGGAGATGGAAATGGACCAATGGTAATTAGCGGAGCTTATGCAGGTGTTCCTAACTACACAGATCGTGCTGCATTGTCTGACGGACAAATGTTCTACTCTATTTATTACGGTAAAGGTGCAATGGGTTCTCATTCATCCCAACTCAATAAGAAAGAAATTTGGACATTAGTGCATTATGTTCGCAAGTTCCAAAATGCGGAGTATGGTAAGTTTGATGCATCAGGAGCCGCAGTAGCAGCTATGCAAGCTTCAGATACTTTAGTTAAGAAATAAATAATTTGAATAATAGTTATATGGAATTCTCTATATCAAAAAAAGCAAAAACTGTAACAACTGCTCTGATGGGAGTTGGACTTTTGTTTACAGCGATAGGTATTTTCACGAGTATGAGTGATCACCATTTTGCAACTCGTTTGTTAGTAAACGGCTTGGTTAATAGTTTTTTCTTTTTTGCTCTGGGTTTGGGTGCTTTATTCTTTTTAGCATTGCAATATGCTACAGAAACAGGTTGGTACGCATCCGTTAAGCGAATAATAGAAGCAGTTGCTGGATTTCTTCCATATGGAATGGGACTTCTAGCTCTTACCTTATTAACAATTACTTTTTTAGATGGTGCGCACATTTACTCGTGGATGGATCCTGAAATGACGAATCCAGCTTCACACCATTACGATGAAATTATCGATGGTAAATCTGCTTACCTGAACAAACCATTTTTCTGGATTAGAACGATTCTATACATGGTTGTTTATTTTATCTTTTTACGTGGTTTTAGAATGAGATCGCTCGAAGAGGATAGAATTGGGGGAACAGAATTGCACTTTAAAAACTATAGAAAAGGAGCAATATTTTTAGTTTTCTTTGCAGTATTTAGTTCAACTTCTTCTTGGGATTGGTTAATGTCTATTGATGTGCACTGGTTCTCAACACTTTTCGGATGGTATACTTTCGCTGGAATGTGGTGTTCAACAATGGTAGTTTTGGTATTGTTGACACTTTACTTGAAGTCTCTTGGTTATTTGCCAAAAGTGAACGATAGCCACATCCACGATTTAGGAAAATGGACGTTTGCGACTTCTTTCTTATGGTCTTACTTATGGTTTTCCCAGTTTATGTTAATCTGGTACGCCAATATTCCAGAAGAAACAACTTATTATTTAATGCGAATCGAGAATTTTAAATTCATGTATTTTGCTATGTTCTTGATTAATTTTTCTTTCCCAATGTTAATTCTTATGTCACGGGATGCTAAAAGAAATGCAGGTATTCTATCCTTTGTTGGTCTAATCATTTTAACCGGACACTGGTTTGATGTTTACGTTATGATTGCCGCTGGTTCAATGGGAGCTGGCGCGAAATTAGGAATTCTTGAACTAGGAATGGCAGTGTTGTTTGTCGGGTTTTTTATTCGTGTGATTTTAGTAAATCTTACGAAATCCCCACTTACACCTGTAAACCATCCGTTCTTGGATGAAAGTATACACCACGAAATTTAATTTTTTTATAGTTAATATAACACATGATGGCAAGTAAATTAATCGCTTTAATCGTAATAGTTTTAGGAGTAATAGCAATTGCTCAGTTAGTTCGTGTATATGAACTTTCTTCTAAACTTAGAAAACGTCAGGAACACGAGATAAGCACGCGTGACAATGATTTCAACGCTAAGTTAATGTTTGTATTCCTAGTTGTTTTTTACATAGGGTTCATTTATTTACTAGTTGAATATGGTTACACAGGCAGAGGAATCGCAGCGTCAGTCCATGGTAAGGATATAGATTGGTTATTGAATCTGAATTTTTTCATCATCATTGCAGCATTTTTCCTTACGAATACCTTATTGTTTTGGTTTTCCTACAAGTATGCACGAAAAGCAGGTGTAAAAGCATTGTATTTCCCACACAATAATAAATTGGAAATGCTCTGGACGGTTGTTCCAGCTGCTGTTTTAGCAGTTATAATCATACTTGGATTGAAATCCTGGAATGAAATAACAGGTGCACCAGGAAAAGAAACAATTCGTGTAGAATTGTTTTCAAAGCAGTTCGATTGGACAGCACGTTATTCTGGGTCAGACAACGAATTAGGTAAGTTCGATTACAAATTGACGACGGATAATAACGAGTTAGCATTGGTTACCAAGGAAACAATCGACAGTGCTATTTATGCTATGGAAAATGGCGTTACAGGGATCAAAGCACTCGAAACTAAATTAAATGACCGTAAGATAATGTTAGTTCCAGAAGATAAAGAGAAAATGGAAAATGACCTTTATCGAAAAGAACGTCTTATACGTTTGTTGTATCAAATGAAAGAACGCCATGATGCATCTGCGGATGTGAAAGTTTGGGATGACTTTATTCAGAAGGATACATTATTCTTGTGCGTAAACAAAGAGTATGAATTTAACTTCCGTTCGAAAGATGTAATTCACTCTGCACATTTCCCATATTT
>JBIKZR010000087.1:0-7271 GCA_044354635.1 Crocinitomicaceae bacterium
AGTGGTTTGAATCGTTGGAAAAAGGAAGTTCTGAAAAACTGAAATCCTTTTTAACAGACGCAAAATATAAATATGAAGTTGGGATGCAAGATTTGGTTTTCAAACCAAGTTTAAAAATTACAGAATTTGCAGATAAAAGAATTTTAAAAGGGTTGTTTAAGCTGCACTTGCTTTCTTCGTTTTCGAAATACATACGCAAATACTTCAAGAACGAAAAAATCTTGTCTTTACTAGAATTTCCAATATTATTTCTCGGTGCGATGCCAAAAGATACCCCTGCCTTGTATTCTTTAATGAATTATGCGGATATTTCTTTGGGAACGTGGTATCCAATGGGTGGGATGTTCAATATTATTGAGGCTTTTGAGAAAATCGCATTAGAAAATGGCGTAAAAATAATTACCGATCAAGAAGTTACTGGAATAAAATCTTCCAACAAATTAGTTACACATGTGCTTACCAAAAGTGATTCCTTCGAAACAGATATTTTAGTCTCTGGCGCTGATTACCACCACACAGATACAGGAATTTTGGAAGATAAAGCAAACTATTCTGAAAATTATTGGGAAAGTCGCACCATGGCACCATCTTGCTTACTTTTTTACTTGGGAATCGATAAAAAATTAGAAGGTTTGGATCACCACAATCTGTTTTTTGACGAAGATTTTGAGTTGCATGCCAAAGAAATTTACAAAGATGCAAAATGGCCCTCCGCTCCCTTATTTTACGCAAGTCTTCCTTCTATCACCGATCCAAGTGTCGCGCCAGAAGGAAAAGAAAATCTGTTTCTATTGGTTCCAATAGCTCCAAATCTATCAGATGACGAGGAAACACGGGAGAAATACTTTAATATCATTTTAGATAGATTAGAACAAAAAACTGGGAATGCTATTAGGGATTCAATAATTTATAAGAAAAGTTACTGTATTACAGACTTTAAAAATGATTACCATGCTTTCAAAGGAAATGCTTACGGATTGGCAAATACGCTAAAGCAAACAGCGATATTAAAGCCATCTTTGAAAAGTAAAAAATTGAAGAATATGTATTACACAGGTCAGTTGACTGTTCCCGGACCAGGTGTGCCGCCTTCTATAATTTCAGGGGAGGTTGTAGCTAAAGAAATTATAAAAGATTTCAAAAAAATCTAATAAATTTTTAATTTTAATTCTAATTCTAGACAAACGCTGCGCATGAAACAATTATTTGACAATGTCTCACACGAAATGAGCAAACTGACAACTAAAAGGTATAGTACTTCTTTTTCCATGGGAATATCATTTTTGGAAAAGGAATTACAAAATCCTATTTATGCAGTATACGGCTTTGTGCGTTTTGCGGATGAAATTGTTGATTCTTTTCATGGGTATGATAAATCCGAATTGCTAAACGATTTTAAAACACAAACATATACCGCAATAGAAAAAGGAATTTCATTGAACCCGATTTTGAATAGTTTTCAATGGGCAGTAAATAAGTTTGCCATTCCTCTTGAATTAATAGAGACTTTTTTGCAGAGTATGGAAATGGATTTAAACAAGCAAACTTACGATGAAGCAAAATATGAATTGTATATTTTGGGTTCCGCTGAAGTTGTTGGTCTGATGTGTTTGAAGATTTTTGTAAACGGGAGCGAAGCAGAATACCAACGTTTAAAACCAGCTGCAATGAAACTTGGATCTGCCTTTCAGAAAATCAATTTTTTACGCGATTTAAACGACGATTTCAACGAACTTGGACGGACCTATTTTCCTGGAATAAATTTAAAAGATTTTGATTGCGACATAAAAAAAGAAATCGAGGAGAACATTGAACTGGATTTTAAAATGGGTTTTGAAGGCATCAAGCAGCTTCCTAAAAATGCACGTTTCGGAGTTTACATGGCGTATATTTATTACTATAAATTATTTAATAAAATTAAAGCCACTCCGGCAAAAATCATTCTTCAAGAGCGCGTTCGTATTCCAAACAATAAAAAATACAGACTTTTCATTACATCCTATGTGAAGCACAACTTAAATTTAATATAATACCCTTGAGCGCCCATTCCATCCTTGATGTAATACTTGTTGACCAACAAAATAATAGTGTTGGTGCAATGGAAAAATTAGAAGCACATCAAAAAGGAATTTTACACCGCGCCTTTTCTGTTTTTGTATTTAACGAAAAGAATGAATTGCTAATTCAAAGGCGCGCATTAGGTAAATACCATTCGGAAGGTTTGTGGTCAAACACCTGCTGCAGCCATCCTTATCCTGGGGAAACAATTTTAGAAGCAGCACACCGCAGATTATTCGAAGAAATGGGATTTGACTGTTTTTTGGAGGAAGATTTTAATTTTATTTATAAAGAACATCTTGACAATAATCTGATTGAACACGAATTAGACGCGGTTATCATTGGGTTTTCTGAAAAAAAACCGCATTTGAACACTTCAGAAGTAAGTGAATTCAGATGGCTGAAATTAGAAGACATTAAAACGGATATGTTAGTTAATCCAGAAAAATACACCATTTGGTTTAAACTTATTCTACAAGATCATATAGAAAAATTACATATAAAATTACACCATGAAAGTTTGCAGAAGAGAAACATTTAACGCAGCGCATCGTTTATTTAACGCTAATTGGAGCGATGAGAAAAACATGGAAGTTTTTGGGAAATGCAGCAATCCTAATTTTCATGGACATAACTATGTTTTGGAAACATGGATCGATGGTGAAATAGATGAGGAAACGGGGTATGTTATCGATCTTAAAAAATTAAAAGATTTAATTAGAGATGAGATATCAGAGCGTTTTGACCATAGAAATCTGAATTTAGACTGCGTTGAATTTGAAAATTTAAAACCATCTGCTGAAAATATTGCTTTCGTTATCTGGAATATTTTACGCGCAAAATTGGACGCAAAATATGGATTATCCGTTCGTTTGTGGGAAACAGAAAATAACGTGGTAGAATACAGCGGGCAATGATTTCGATCTTCTGGCACCGACGCGATCTGCGCATTCATGATAATGCCGCACTTTTTAAAGCATTAAAAAATGGTGGACAAGTTCAACCCATATTTGTATTCGACGAAACGATTTTATCGAAACTTCCACGAGATGACCAACGTGTTGTTTTTATTCACCAGGAAATCGAGCGTCTAAAAGAAGAATATAAAAAATTGGGCTGCGATTTACAGGTGTTTTACGGTAATCCAATTACGTTGATACCTGAAATAGCTGGAAAGTTGAATGCAACATCCGTATATACAAATAGAGACTACGAACCGTATGCCTTAGAGCGCGATCAGAATATTTTTGAAGTGCTACGAAGTAAAGACATAGCATTTACTGGCGCAAAAGACCATGTCATTTTCGAGAAATCTGAAGTTCTTAAAGGAGATGGAACGCCATATACGATTTTCACGCCATATTCCAGGAAATGGAAAGAGAAATGGAATGAATTAGATCTTTCTTCCTATGAGGTAGAAAATAAGGCGGAAAATTTAATTCAAACTAGTGCAAGTCCGCTTATTTCATTGGAAGAAATGGGTTTTGAAGACAAGAAAAAAATAGAATTTCCTCCAAGAATTTTTCCGGAAAAAATTATTCAATCCTACTCTGAAACACGCGATATTCCTTCAATTTTAGGTACAAGTCGCCTAAGTTTACACCTGCGTTTTGGCACAATAAGCGTTCGAGAACTTGCACGTGTAGCAGTGAAAAGTAATGAAACCTATCTAAACGAATTAATTTGGAGGGATTTTTACCAAATGATAATTTTTCATTTTCCACATTCTGCAAAGGCAGCTTTTCGATCCAAATACGATAAAATTGATTGGGAAAGAAACGAGGAACATTTCACTGCATGGTGCGCTGGAAAAACAGGATATCCTCTTGTGGATGCAGGAATGCGAGAGTTGAATGCAACTGGATTCATGCACAACCGCGTGCGAATGGTTGTCGCTAGTTTTTTAACTAAACATTTATTACTCGATTGGCGTTTGGGAGAAGGATATTTTGCGGAGAAATTATTGGATTTTGAATTAGCAAGCAATGTTGGAGGCTGGCAATGGGCTGCAGGATGCGGTTGCGATGCAGCTCCCTATTTCCGAGTTTTCAATCCGACAAGTCAGCAAGAAAAATTCGATAAAAAATTCACATACATTCAAAAATGGGTGCCTGAATTTGGAACACCCGATTATCCAAACCCAATTATTGAACACAAATTTGCACGTGAACGCGTTATTCAACGCTATAAAAATGCATTAAACGAATCTATATGACTCTAAAAATAGGTGATACATGTCCAAACTTCAGTTTGAAAAACCAAAATGGAGAAACCATTAATAGCGCTGAACTGATCGGCTCAAAAAATTTAGTAATCTTCTTTTATCCAAAAGATGAAACCCCCGGCTGTACAAAAGAAGCGTGTTCCTTTCGAGATATGCACGATGAATTCAAAAATTTGGGCTGCGAAGTAATCGGTATTTCATCTGATTCTGTACATTCCCACAAAAAATTCGCTGAAAAATTCCAATTGACATACATTTTGCTTGCCGATACTCAAAAAACAGTAAGAGCAGCTTTTCAGGTTCCTGCTAATCTATTTGGATTAATTCCAGGTCGTGTGACGTATATTATAGATAAAAATGGCATAATTCGCGGCATTCATAATTCTCAAACGGATCCCGTTGGACATATTTCTGCGGCTTTAAATTTGGTAAAAACGCTATAAACGGTTCATTCAATTAATATTCTGGGTAATTAGCTGAGATAAATTGTTTCCTGCATTAAAAATTTAGAAATTCATGTTGTTGGTGAAAACGGAACAATAGAAAATTTAAAGGACTTATGGTAAAAGGATTCAAAACGGCACTGGAGAAAGAAACAGGCGTAAATACAGATTTCAGAAAGGTTTTATACACATCCAACCATTTGCAATTAGTCCTAATGAGCCTAGAGGTTGGGGAGGAAATAGGGGAAGAAATTCATTTAGAAAACGATCAGTTTTTCAGATTTGAAAGTGGAATTGGCCGTTGTTGTGTCAATGAAACAGAATACTTTGTGAAAGATGGGGACGTACTAATCGTTCCAGCTGGAGCGAAACACAATATTTCAAACGCTAGTTCGACCGACCAACTGAAATTGTATACAATTTACGCTCCTCCTCACCACAAAGATGGAGTAATAAGACATTTAAAACAAGAAGCAGTTATAAAAGAAACCTTGTTTGATGGTGAAACAACAGAATAATTTAGTTATTTATTAAATATTTCTTCAACGGCTTTCAAACGGTAAGCAAATATTTCTTCTAATTTTTTCTTGACTACAATCGGATGCGCAATTTTCCCGAAAATCCCAAACGGTATTTCATAAGAGACGATATCCGTCATTTCAACACCGCCATCTACAACTTTAAAATGGTGTTCATGGTGCCAAATTCTATAAGGTCCTTTGCGCTGCTCATCCACAAAAAATTCGTTTTCTTTAACGTGCGTAATTTCCGTAATCCATTTCATTGGGATATTTAACAAAGGTCGAACGGTATATTCAATCATTAAACCTTCGTGCATTTTATCGGGAATTTCCAGTAAAACATCAAAACCCATATAGGCTGGTGTGATTTTTTTTAAATTTTTCGGAGAGGAAAAAAAATCCCAACACGTTGCAATATCTGTTTTAACAAGTTGGGTGCGCTTAAATTGGTACATCTTCTATTTTTTAATTAAAACAGCTCTTATCGTTAATTGTTCTTTCTGAGAATAAATATAATTTTTACTGCGTTAAACTTTTTTTACCATTAATTTGTTATTTAATGAACGATAATAAATTTCGTCTAAAAACAGAAAAACAACGAGGTTATGAACGCACAAATTACCCATTTAAACAAAACAATAGAGCCACTCCGAGAACAAATAATCAACCATAAAGTCTATTCCGAAATTAAGGACATTGAAGATTTACAAATCTTTATGGAACACCATATTTTTGCGGTTTGGGATTTTATGTCGCTTTTAAAATCGCTTCAAAATAATTTAACGTGTACAACAATTCCTTGGTTTCCAAAAGGTTCAGCGGAAACCCGTTTTTTAATCAATGAAATAGTTGTGGGAGAAGAATCGGATGTAGATTTGGACGGCAACCGCAGGAGTCATTTTGAATTGTACCTGGAAGCAATGAAACAATGTGGTGCGAGCACGGAAAAAATAGAGTTATTTTTGGATGTTTTACAGAAAACGAATTCCTTTGATGCCGCTTTTCAAACTGCTGCAACTTCCGAAGGGATTAAAAACTTTGTAACTGCTACCTTTGACAGTGTGAATTCTGGTAAAGATTACTTGCAAGCTGCAGTGTTCACCTTCGGGAGAGAGGATTTGATTCCAAGTATGTTTATTTCTATTGTAAACGATATTTACCAGCGAATTCCTTCAAGCATTTCTATTTTCAAATATTATCTAGAACGACACATAGAAATTGATGGTGACCACCATAGCCATCTAGCATTGGAAATGACAAGTTCATTATGTGGTGAAGACGAACAAATTTGGGAGGAAGTAGAAAAAGCGGTAATTCATTCCCTCGAAAATAGAATTCTATTGTGGGATACAATTTACGATGCCATTCAATTAAAAAACAATGTGCTCGTTGGTTAACGACTCCTTTTGTGACTATTTACTTGACGTAATCTTGTTTGTGTACAAGCATAATTTGATCATTTTCCGTTTTTAGGTAACCTTGGTCATAACAAAAATAGTACTGCGATCCTTTTTGAGTTTTATAAATACTGGTAAAATAATGGAAGTTAAATCCTTCCTCCGCTAGTGTAATTCCGGCCAGTGTGACTTTCCCATTTGGATTTAAGGTTGCTAAAATTCGGCGATTTTTTCGAAGGATGTTATTTACGCGCCTCACATAATTTGTAGCATCCTCATTCTGTCTGTTGTTGAAGGTGTTTCGACATTGATCACCGCAAAACTTCTGATCCTTTCTTCCGGATAATACTAGATTACATTCTTTACATGTTTTAATTTTCATGAGTAGTTTCATTAGGTTTCGTTGCTAACAATGTTAACAATATTTAACAGCAATTGCAACTAAACAGCAACTAAACTTTGTCACCTTTGCATATTCATGTAATTCAAGATATGTCAGAAAACACGGATAATCCGATTAATCCAGCGGAGGCGCTGAGAATTCTAAGCGAAAAAATAAAATTGGAGACAACCATTATTCAAAAACTTCGGGAAGAAGTTTCGAAGGTAATCGTAGGTCAAAAATACA
>JBIKZR010000088.1:0-7194 GCA_044354635.1 Crocinitomicaceae bacterium
AGCAATCGATATTGTTGCAGGAAACGGTTTAGTGTATACCGCTTTCGAAAATGGTTTGCTGGAATATGATCCGATTGCCAATGAAACCAGCACGCTAAATGCCGTAAATGGCTTGTCGGATATTAATTTGACCTGCTTGACTTTTGATCCTTCCAGAAAAACACTGTATATTGGATACGATAACGGAAATCTAGATAAATTACAAAACAATAGAATTACCAATATCCCGGCAATCAAGCTAGCGCAAATTCCCGGATCCAAAAAAATCAACAAAATTGTTAGTTATGGCAATTTTATCTATTTGGCAACCGGATTTTCAATTGTCAAGATTGATCCCATAAAAGACGAAGTAAAAGACACCTGGTATCCGACCAATGGCAACGAACCAATCTTAGATTTGGCTTTTAAAAACGATACTGTTTTTGCCCTTACAGCAACAAGAATGTTTGCAGGAAATATCGAAAATTTTGCGCTGGCAGATCCAAGTGAATGGATAGTTGATAGTAGATTGGCGACTTTGACAACGACCGATAATTACAAAGAAATTGAATTTGTTGGTGATAATTTATTCGTTTTATATAGCAAAGTTAACTACGGCGAAGATTCCGTTTTTAAAATTAAAAGCGCAGGATTGGAACTGGTAAATAACGAACCTTTTTCCATGGAGATTATCTCCATAAGCAATCAAAACGGAAAATTGGCTCTGCAAATTGCTGGTGGTGTATTTGTCTATAATACAGACTTCTCCTACCACCTTGTCGCAAATACGTATTCGTTTGGCGGCGTTCCAAAACCAGCTGCTTCTACTATTTTAGATGGAAATTTATGGATTGCAGATAGTGAAATTGGGTTGGTTCGCTACACAAATCAATATTCTTCCACGCTTATTTCCTTTGAGGGTCCGCCAAAAAAAGCATTTTATTCCATGGATTGGGAAGCTGGTAAAATGGCATTTGCAAGCGGCGGATTATCGTCTATCGAAGCGACCTACAATACTGGTGGAGTTTACGTCTTTGAGGATGAAAAATGGGCTTTATTCGACAAGGATAACATGCCGCTTTGGAACAATCAAAATATTTGGGATTTCTTGACCGTTTCCATCGACCCAACCAATACTAAGCGTATTGCAGTAGGAACATATTCCCATATTCCCGTTTCCATAATCGACAACAACGCTTTAGTAACAGACACTTTTACGCCCAATAATTCTCCTTTAGAATATACAGAAAACGGCGCTACTTCGGCAATGGTAACAGCGGTAAAGTACGATACCGAAGGAAGTCTTTGGGTACTGAATGGATATGCAGAAAACCCGTTGAAGGCACTTACAAAGGATGGAACGTGGTATTCCTTCGATTGCGGCAATGCAGCAAAAAATAAATTATCCAAAAAAATGGTTATTGACTACAATGGTAACAAGTGGTTTGCAATCGAAAATGGCGGATTATTCGGCTACAACGACAATAATTCCATCAGTAATCCTGCAGATGATAAAAAGGTGAATTTAAACACGAATGAAAATACTGGCGCTTTACCATCCAATACCATAAACGCTTTGGCCGTAGATTTTGACAACGAAATATGGATTGGAACGGATAATGGTTTTGCCATTCTTTACAACTCCGCCAACGCCTTCGATGCGGAACCTGGTGAATACAACGCGCAGAGGATTAAGCTGGAATATGAAGGAAATGTGGAATACGTACTTGGAAACACAAACATCACCGATATTGAAGTAGACGGTGGAAATCGCAAATGGTTTGGAACGGCAAATTCAGGAATTCTTTTGCTTTCGCCAGATGGACAAACCATTTTACAACAATTTACAACAGATAATTCACCCCTGATTTCCAATGTTATAATCGACTTAAAACTGGATCAATCTACTGGTGAATTATTCATTATTACCGACAAAGGATTGGTTTCTTACCGAACTGATGCAAGCTACGAAGATTCGGAATATTCTAATGTTACCGTCTTCCCAAATCCAGCACATCCGGATTTTGAAGGTCCGATTACCATTCAAGGAATTCGCTACAACTCCGATGTGAAAATTACGGATATCGCCGGAAATTTAGTTTACCAAACAACTTCCAATGGTGGAACGGCAACTTGGAATGGCAAAACGCTATCTGGACAAAAAGTGGCTACTGGAGTTTACCTCATCTGGACAGCAGCAAACGAGGGAAAAGGGCGAAAAGTTGGAAAAGTATTGGTCGTTCATTAACCGTATTCGTGAAAGAAACCGATAAAGCAATTTTCTTGCACCGCATCCATTTCTCAGAAAGCAGTTTAATTGTTACGTTTTACACCTTTCGTAATGGACTTCAAAAATTTATTTTTCAAGGAGGAAAGAAAAAGCCTTCTGGGTTGTTTCCACTTTCCTTAAGTGAAATCAATTACTACCGTCGACCAGATAGCGATTTAGGGAAAGTTACGAATGTTCAGCCGTATCACATGTTGCATCAATTAACTGGAAACCCTTTAAAATCAACTATCGCGTTTTTTATCGGAGATGTTTTAAAGCAATGCTTACAAACCGATCAATCCGATCCAGGACTCTTTTATTTTGTGGAACAACAGATTATTTTATTGGATGCAGAGGAAGAAGTTTCCCTTTTTGCACTAAAATTCTTACTGCAATTTGCTGAACACATGGGAATCGATCCAAGTCTTGAAGCAGTAAATAAAAAATATTTTTACCTACAGGACGGGGAATTTTCAGATAGTGAAAGAAGAGGTGAAATTGTCAGCAAGGAAGGTGCTGCCGAATTGATTCAAGAACTTTTGCGTTCCAATAAAACGGAAGTATTCTCGAAAGAAACTAAGCGTGAAACATTGGAAACGCTGCTGCTCTATTATAAACTACACATCCCTAAATTTGACGTGAAAAAATCGCTGGAGATTGTGCGCGATATCCTTTACACTTAAAGGTTATCCTTTGAGATGCGATAGAAAAATTATTTCTTTGAGGAACGCGGCTCGCGAATAAACAATTCAGAAAAATCCAAGTTTTCCATGGAATTGGTTTTAAAATCTTGAATGCGCGTATTGATAATAACCATGAAATCATCCGTCATAATCGGCATAACAGGTGCTTCATCGATAATCATTTGGTCACATATTGCCAGCAAATCGTTTCGGTCTTGTTCGTCTAATTCTTTTAAAGCAGATTCAAATAAAGCATCGTATACTTTGTTGCGGAACCTAAAGTTATTTACTTGAGCAGAATTTGTTAGGTTTTTACCACTGTAAAATAAACTTAAAAAATTCTCCGGATCTGAATAATCCGCCAACCAACCGGAACGCCAAATTTTTGCCTTACCTGAGGCAATCGCTTTTTCTCTTTCTGCTAGTGAACACAACTTTATTTTTATGCGAATATTAAGATTTTGCTGAAGTTGTTGCGCAATTCCAACACACATTTTATGTACAGAAGATCCTTTAATTGCATTCACATAAAACTCTAAAACGGGGAAACCTTTGCCTTTCGGGAATCCTGCTTGCGCCAAAAGTTCCTGTGCTTTTATAACATTGTACGAATAGCCTCTAACTTTGCCATAGTCGTAATTATCCATACTTGGAACGAAACCATTATTTGCTGGCCAACCTTCTCCCAACAAGGACTTTTCTACAATTTCATTTCTGTTGACTGCCATATTAAACGCCTTTCGAACAGCTGGATTTCTAAATTCAACACTTTCACAATTAAACGCAACGTAGTTTATACTCATACTTACAGTAGAGATAACTTTATGTTTAATATTTTCACCATTTTGCGCCTCTCTTAGTGTTCCCAAAATATTGT
Organism: Crocinitomicaceae bacterium; assembly: GCA_044354635.1. GTDB lineage: Bacteria > Bacteroidota > Bacteroidia > Flavobacteriales_D > Crocinitomicaceae > M0103. The sequence continues at coordinate 3,809 of JBIKZR010000088.1, forward strand.
CAATATAATCTACAGGAACTTCTAATACTAAATCAATTTCACTCTTTCTAAATGCTAAAATTTCACTCTTTTTATCCTTCACGTAAGTCATTACGATCTTGTCTAAAAAGGGCAACTGATTTCCCAAATTATCTTTTCGCCAGTAGTGATTATTGCGTTTTAGTGTAACGCCATTTTCGTTCAGAACATCCAGCATAAACGGGCCTGTTCCAACAGGGTTTTTGGTGATATTTGCTCCGTACTTTTCAAAAGCTTCTCTCGGAAAAATACCAAGATTCGTATGCGCCAAAATTTTATCGAATCCGATAAAAGGATCATCCAGCTTAATTTGTATTGTTCTTTTGTTTAACACTTTTATTCCAGACACACCTGATTTAGGAAGATTTCGCTGCGATTTTTTATAAAATTCTGCCGCTCCTTCAATTCGGTTCACCAAAAGGTAACTCATCTTGTTAAAAGCCAGTCCAGAACAAGCAAACTCCAACGCGTATTTTACATCTTTTGCTGTAACTTCTCTCGGTTTACCTTGGAAACATTCATCTTCGTGGAATCGCACACCTTTTCGAATTTTGAATGTATACGTTTTCCCGTCTTCACTCATTTTAAAAGATTCGGCAATAGATGGAACAATTTTCATCGAAGAAACATCCAATTTTACAAGCGATTCATAAATCTGAGAATTTAAGCGCTGGGAATAAATATCGACGGAAGAAACAGGAAATAAATTATTTACCCTTTCGGAAGACATGAATTTAAAATCGCCACCATAGTATTTTCCACCAACCGCTTTCTTGTTGGTTTTTTCTTCTGAGCTACACCCATTTAATAGAAAAAGAATCGAAAAAACAATAAAAATACTGCGCATGTATATTTTCTTTTAGCCTGAAAATCAAGTAACAAATGTAAAAAAAAATTCAACTCCGAAATTAGATAGAAATCAATAGCCTAGTTTTGCTCTTACTCTATTTAGAACCGATTGCGCAACTAGTGTTGCTTTCTCTGCGCCAACCAAAAGTGCGTGATCAATTTCTGCTTTATTTTCCATTAGATACATATAGCGCGCTCGTTGCACTGCATATTTTGACAAAATAAGCTCGAATAACGCTGTTTTTGCATGGCCATAACCAAATCCACCAGCACGGTATTTTTGCTGCATTTCTGCTAACTCACTTTCAGAAGCAAGAAGCTTGTATATGGCAAAAATATGGCACGTTTCCGGATCTTTTGGCTCCTCTAATTCCTTGCTATCCGTCAAAATCGACATGACTTGTTTTTTCAATTGTTTTTCTGGAAGAAATATATTGATGACATTTTCTCTTGATTTGCTCATTTTGTGTCCATCAGTACCGAGAACATACATCGTATCGGATCCTGTTGATGCTTCTGGAAGCACAAATGTTTCTCCCATTTGGTGGTTGAAACGCGCAGCAACATCGCGTGTAATTTCGATGTGTTGCAATTGATCTTTCCCAACAGGAACAAATTCTGCATCGTACAATAAAATATCAGCAGCCATGAGCATCGGATACGAAAACAATCCTGCATTGACATCTTCTAAACGATCCGACTTATCTTTGAACGAATGCGCCAAAGTCAAGCGCTGGAATGGAAAAAAGCAACATAAATACCAGGAAAGTTCTGTTGTCTGGGGCACATCCGACTGGCGGTAAAACACTACTCTCTCGGTATCCAAGCCAAATGCTAACCAAGCAGCAGCAGTGCTGTAGGTATTCTCACGCAAAACCGTTCCATCTTTTATCAGCGTCAACGAATGCATATCTGCGATAAATAAAAAAGAATCGTTTTCCGGTTTATTTGCCAATTCAATAGCTGGAATAATTGCTCCGAGCAAGTTCCCTAAATGTGGCGTTCCAGTACTTTGAATACCCGTAAGAATTCGTGCCATAATTTTATTTCATTTATGCGAATTTAGTTATTTTCAAGGAAAAAAATCCGGAGAAACACCTATTCCATTTTGAAAAGTGTATTTTTGACGCTAACGATTTGGTTTTAGTAGTAATGAAGAAAATCAAAGTCATACTATCTCTTTTGTGGAAATGTTATGTGGGAATCATTTTTTCGATTTTCGCCGTGCTACTGTATCCATTTTTTCTAATTTTACTTTCCAATAAAAAATGGAAGAAGTTCAGCTTCCGCCTCTTCATTTTCTGGAGTTGGATGATGCGTTTCTTTTGTTTTTATCGGATTAAAAAGATCATCCATTCTCCAGTTCCAGAAGGTCCATACATTATTATTGCAAACCATACTTCGTACTTGGATATCTTTTTCATGTACTCGATTCTTCCGAAACATCCTTTTCTGTTTTTAGGGAAGGGGGAAATCCTAAATTATCCCATTATTCGGGCTTATTTCAAAGGATTAAATATTCCCGTTCACCGAAAAAATCGCGGTAAAGCAGCAACTTCGTTCAGCATGGCAAAAAAGGCGGTGCAGGAAGGTTGGTCGTTGGTGATTTTCCCGGAAGGCGGCATTCCCGACACATTAAACCCACAAATGATTCCATTTAAAAGAGGCGCTTTTAGATTGGCAAAAGCACTTTCTATTCCAATCGTTCCTGTTACGTTTACCAACAATTACGTATTATTTTCAGATCCAGAAGACTTCTTGGGTTTGGCGCGACCTGGAACTTCACGCGTTTATATTCATCCGTATGTCAGCAAAGAACACGTGCAGGAATTAAAGGAAGACGAATTGATACAGCTTTGCTTCGAACGCATTAATTCGGCAATTTTGAAAGAATATCCCGAATTGAAAGCCCCTCGGGAAATGTAATTTTAAAGTTGGTCTTTTTTTTTTACTTTTGTCTTATGAAAATTAGTCTAGAAACGGTGGAACATATTGCGCATCTTGCCCGATTGGAATTTGAGGGAGAGAAAAAAATAGCAATCCAACAAGACATGGAAAACATCATTGCTTTCATGGATAAGTTAAGTGAAATTCCAACAGATAATGTAGAACCATTAATTTTCATGACCGACGAATACAATAAATTGCGGGAGGATATTGCTGTTGGTACGATAACGCAAGACGAAGGATTGAAAAATGCACCGAAAAAAGATTCCGACTACTTTAGAATTCCTAAGGTTTTGGATAAATAATTCGTTTATTCTTCATTCTTTTTAAACCCGATTAAGCGCCGGTATTTTATTTCCGTTTCCTTTAATTCTTCTTCCAATTGCTTGTATTTTGTAATATCCTTAATGGTAATTACTGCCGCAATCACTTCTTTTTTCTGGTCAACAATTGGCCGTCCACTCAAGAGCATTCGTTTCTTTTCTTGCGCTTCCGGATTCCAAAAAACCACATCTATATCATCCGTTGCATCTCCTTTTAGCGCGCGATCAATCGGTAAATTCTGGGATGGG
>JBIKZR010000089.1:0-7136 GCA_044354635.1 Crocinitomicaceae bacterium
TCCAGACATTTTTTTATATTTCACCATGTAGTGAATCAGCAGTAAAATAATATGGTGCGAATCGATAAATTCTCCTTTTCCATTATACAAACCAATTCTATCGGCATCGCCATCGGTTGCCAAAGCACAATCAACGGAGCCGTTTTCTTTGATAAATGCCTCTAATGGTTGTAGATTTTTTGCAATTGGTTCTGGCGCCTGACCATAAAAAGATGGGTTGTGTTCGCAATGCAAGAAGTGTAAATTCGGCAAAATGCGTTTCAATACATTTTGTCCAGAACCATACATTGCATCGTAAACCAAATTCAATCCGGAATTTTCAATCGCCGCAATATCGAAACTTTTCTTTACGTGCTCAACATACATGGTTTCGATATCTACGATTTCTAATTGACCTGCTGAAATAGCGCTATCCAAAGAAACTGTGGAATAATCTATAGGGCAAACATCTGGAATAATATCTTCCACTTCTTGCACGTGTTCTGGTGCTAAAGGTCCGCCAAAGAAAGCTTTTAATTTATAACCATTGTAGGAAGGCGGGTTGTGGCTCGCTGTAAGAATCACACCAATTTCACTACCAAAGTTTTTTGCAGCGAGAGAAATCATTGGAGTAGAAACATATCCTACGGACATTTTCACCGGGATTCCTTGGCTTAAAAACACTTTCACCGCTACTTCCTGAAACAACTCGCCAGCAAATCGGCAATCGTGACCAATAACAACGCTTGGTTTTTCGTATTTATTTTTCAACCAAACTCCTGTGGCATAAGCAACGCGGGCAACGTTTTCTGTTGTAAACTCCTTTGCGATGATTGCCCTCCAACCATCCGTACCAAATTTTATTTTTTCAGCCAATTTAATTTATTTTAAAATCGAACAAATATAGTTAAACTACAATTTCCGGGCAGAAAATAAAAAAAATTGTGAAGGATGTTTTACCACCAACAACTTCCGTTATTTCTACTTTTCGAAAAATTATTTTTGAAACGCTCTGATTGTCTTTTCAATAATCGCAACACACTCCATCAATTCCTCTTCCGTCATTACCAATGGTGGTGCAAATCGAATGATGTTTCCGTGGGTTGGTTTTGCTAGTAAACCGTTTTCTTTCAACGCCATACATAGATTCCATGCCGTTTTACTGTCTTCCGTATCGTTTACGATTATCGCGTTTAGCAGGCCCTTCCCTCGGACTTTAACAACAAGATCCGTAGTTTCAATTATGCGCTGCATTTCCTTACGAAATAAAGCTCCTAATCGTCTAGCATTCAGCGCAAGATTTTCTTCCAATACAACTTCTAATGCAGCCACTGCAACTTTTGCTGCAATTGGATTTCCTCCAAAAGTTGATCCGTGTTGTCCCGGTTTTATAACGAGCATTATCGCGTCATCTGCCAAGACAGCAGAAACCGGGTAAACGCCACCGGAAAGGGCTTTTCCAAGAATTAAAATATCTGGACGGTTGTAGGTATTTTGTTGTTCACACTGATTTTCGCAGGAACAATTTCCGCAAACCGCTAATAAACTTCCTGTTCGTGCGATGCCAGTTTGCACCTCATCGGCGATAAAAAGCACTTCGTGTTTCGTGCACAATTCTCTTGCTTTTGTCAGGTAATCTTCTTGCGGAACGTAAACACCTGCTTCACCTTGAATTGGTTCAACAAGGAAACCAGCGATATTTTCAGACTGCAACGCTATTTCCAACGCTTCGATATCGTCATATGGAATACGAATAAATCCTGGTGTGTATGGTCCGAAATTTTTATTGGCATCCGGATCATTGGAAAAAGAAATAATGGTAGTTGTTCTTCCGTGAAAATTACCTTCACAGACAATTATTTTAGCATCATTCTCAGGAATTCCTTTTTTCTCGTACGCCCATTTTCGACATAATTTTATAGCTGTTTCCACTGCCTCAGCTCCGGTATTCATTGGCAATACTTTATCGAATCCAAAATATTCCGTCACGTATTTCTCATACAAACCGAGCGTATCGTTATAAAAAGCCCTAGATGTAAGCGTCAATGTTTGCGCTTGTTCCATCATGGAACCGATAATTTTCGGATGACAATGCCCTTGATTAACAGCAGAATAAGCGGAAAGAAAGTCAAAATATTTCTTGCCTTCCAAATCCCACACGTAAACACCTTTTCCTTTTGCCAAAACGACTGGAAGTGGGTGGTAATTGTGAGCTCCGTGCTTGTCTTCTAATTCAATTAATTGTTCGGATGTCAAATTTGAAATGGTTGTGTGCATAAAATTCTTTTTTGATGTTTGATTGAAACTCATCGCGGAGAGTATCCATCCTTTCCTCATTTCAACATCCGGAGAGAAATCACCCTAAAACAAAAGTAAAAAAGAAAAGACACTTGAACAAGTTGAATAGTGTGAGATTTTAAAAAAAGAACTTTTTAAGTGACTTTTGCTGTATTTTATTTTGGGTACACCATTTATGTGTTTTGAATAATTAAAAGATAAATAGGCATTCCAATGGTAATATTTACAGGAAACGTTACCGCTAGAGCCATGGGAATAAATACCCCAGGATTTGCTTTTGGCACAGAAATTTTCATCGCTGCTGGAACCGCAATATAGGAAGCACTTGCAGCTAGGATGGCAAACATAAAACGATTAGAAAAATCATCTGTCAGAAAGGAGCTCAAAATTGCAATCACACTCCCGTTAAATAAGGGGATGAAAATGGCAAAAAGGAATGGAAACCAACCAAATGAGAAAAAATCTTTTAGTTTTCTTCCACTCGTAATTCCCATATCCAAAAGAAAAATAGAAAGAAATCCTTTAAACAGATCGTTGGTAAAAGGTTTTATACCTTCCGCTTGCTTTGCATTTGCGATAAAACCAATTAATAAGCTACCCAGAATTAACAAAACACTACCATTTGTAAAAGAATGAGAAAGAACATTTCGTTTTTTTATGCTGGGTGAATTTTCCGTGTTAAAAAGTGAAATTAGCAAAAGTCCAATTATAATAGACGGCGATTCCATCAACGCCATGATTGCCACCATGTGACCATGCACTGCCATTTGTTGCGATTCTAGAAAAGAAACCGACGTTACAAAAGTTACAGCACTCACTGAACCATAAGTAGCCGCTATGGCTCCGGCATCGTAAATATTTAACTTTCGTTTAAGGATGAAAAAAGTATAAATCGGAATAATCATTGAAATTGCAATTCCAAAAAGCATAGACCATCCAATTTCAGCAGTAAGCGGTTCGTGTGATAATTCCTGTCCTCCTTTAAATCCAATAGCAAAAAGTAAATACAGTGAAATAAATTTGGAGGAATTTTGGGGGATTTCTAAATCGCTTTTTAAATAAACAGCAAGGATGCCTAAGGCAAAAAACAGTAAAGCTGGATTGGTTAAATTTTCAATTAATAAATTAAAATTCATGTTTTAATAGGTTTTTTTGGTGCATTTCATGTTTTTTCACTCTTTTTTAACTGCTCTTTTCAGTCTATCGTTTATCGATTTTCCAATCCCAACATCCGGCAACTTTTCTACAAGTATAACATCAACATCGCTCAGGTCTAATCGGTGCAAAGCTGCATATACATTTCTTGCTGCCTCTTCAAAATCGCCAGTATTTGACAAAACTTCTTGAAATAAACAATCTTGCGATTGACCATTTTCCTTAAAAAGTAACAATCCGATTTTTTTACATGAAAAAGAATGTATTGATTCCGAAATATTTGTCACTAGATGGGTTTCTGTATTCGGCGCATAATGTCTAGAAAGCATACCTGGTGCTTTGGGTTTGTCTGATTTTTCGCTAGCAATTTTAATTTCACCAACAACTTTTTCAATTTCCTCAATGGAAACAGCGCCATGTCTATATAAAATCGGCTCGTCATTTTCGAAACCGATAATGGTAGATTCTATGCCTTTTTCGCAAGCTCCACCATCTAAAATAATGGAAAGTGTCTTCTCAAAATAGTGGTGAACATGCTGTGCAGAAGTCGGGCTAATACTTCCAAATGTATTTGCACTCGGTGCAGCCAAAGGAAAATCAAGTTGCTCTAAAAGTTTCAATGCAACGAGATGATTTGGAACTCTAACCGCTACCGTATCCATTCCTGAAGTTACTAAATCAGAAATGTGCGCTTGTTTTTTCAAAACCAAGGTTAACGCCCCAGGCCAGAAACTTGAAGCAAGTTTAAATGCAGCTTCTGGGATTTCTTTGGCAACAGAAGGTAAACATTCTATAGACTTAATATGCAGAATCAATGGATTAAAAAAAGGTCGTTTCTTTAATCCAAAAATCTGTTTTACCGCTGTTTCACTATATGCGTTTCCAGCTAATCCATAAACCGTTTCTGTTGGAATTGCAACAATTCCACCTTGCATTAAAACGTCTCTCGCTAGTGCTATATTTTTGGTAATCATTTTAGACTTTTTTCAGGGATTACAAACATCACAATACATTGGTTCTTCCTCCATTTTTTGTGTAGGATAAAGCACTTCTTTTTTAAATTCACATTTTTGACAGGAATAGATCCAACTCATAGTACTTTGTGTTGGGAAACTACAAAACGAACATGGTAAACCTTTCTTCACCTCCGAAACGTCAAATCCAGGCGAACCACAATTAGAACAGCACGAATTAATTTTGTCCACTAATTTTTTTGTTGCACGCTCTATTACCTTCATCCGTGTTGGGTTGTACATTGCACGCATATCCGTTTCAAGGTAAACACTTCCGTAATTTTGAATGAAATCAAAGCACGTTTCCTTGAGTTTTTCCCACGAAATAATTCCTTTTTGGATTCCAGTAAAATCGATTTGATTTTTTCTAGCAATTATTCCATGGGAAGGAAAACCAACAGATTCTGCAAATTCGTTCAATTGCTGCTCCTTATGAATAAGTGCCCCCTTAAAATTCGTCTCCGTACTTAATTCCCTTGAAGTTATTTCTAAGCCGTTTTTTTTATCGATAAAAATTACTATTTCGTCATCTGCAGGAACAAAAAAAAGAGTTGGATGTTGACCAAAAGAACCTTCACTAGCGATTCCCATATCACACGAACTTTCTTTCATTGCTTGCAAGCATTTAGCTCTTGCAGCGGATATTGGATCAACCAATCTTTCTATTTCGCCGCAGAACGTTCCAAATGAATCGGTATTTATATTCGGAGATACAAAACACGAAATTCCAAATTCCTTTTCCATTAAGGGTGCTATAACTTTTTCCTTTTCATGCATTGTAGCAATTACAAGTTTTCGGTTTTGGAACATGCAACTAGAGCTTCTCTTCCAAACGGATATGTATTTCCGAGGAAATTATAAAATTTTGGTGCTTTTCCTTCATCTCCTCTACCAGCTCGACTATTTTTTGAATGTTTTTCCGTAAGATTTGAATTCTCTTTACAGCAGCAGCGTTCTCCACTCCAAACCGTTCCATAGAGCTGAAATTTGCCATTTCATGAAAATTTATCTTTGTAGAATAGATATTTATCAAAATTTCCTTGGCTTCCTCCGCGGAGAAATTTCCATCAATTAAAGACAATTTAAGTTTTCGATTCATTTTTTTTAAAAATTTTTGAAGTTATTCCAGCGCCGAAAATGCTTTCGATACTTCAAAATTCCGAATTATAATTCATTTATTTTTATTTATATTTGTAATCAAATACATTAATTATATTTATGAACTATACACTTAATCAACTGAAAATATTTTTGAAAATAGTTCAAACAGAAAGTGTAACTAAAGCAGCAGTTGAGCTAAATTTAACACAACCAGCTGTTTCCATTCAGCTCAAAAACTTTCAAGATCAATTCGATATTCCCTTAACAGAAGTTGTACGTAGAAAAATATACATCACTGATTTCGGGAGAGAAATTGCGGAGTCTGCAGAAAACATACTGAATCAAGTCTATGCAATCAACTACAAAACAATGGCTTACAAAGCACATTTAGCTGGTCGTATAAAATTTTCTGTCGTTTCAACCGGAAAATATGTTATGCCTTTTTTTCTTGCTGATTTCATGAAACGCCATGCAGGAATTGAACTGCAAATGGATGTTACCAATAAAAACAAAGTAATGCAGTCCTTAGAAAATAACGAAGTAGATTTTGCTTTGGTTTCGATTGTAGCGGATTCACTAAATTTTGAAAAGCTGGATCTTCTTCAAAACAAATTATTTTTGGTCGGGAAAACCAATTTAGGAAAAGGAACAAGCCCGGAAGGGATATTCAAAGATTTACCATTGATTTTTCGAGAAAAAGGATCTGGAACACGACAAATAATGGAAAGATTTATTGAGCAGAACAAGATATCTGTCTTAAAAAAAATGGAATTAACATCTAACGAAGCTGTAAAACAAGCGCTTTTAGCGGGATTAGGATATTCCATCATGCCCTTAATCGGAATTCGAAATGAATTGCACAATAAGGAGCTTCAAATAATACCAATAGCAGGACTTCCAATCACTACAACCTGGCAATTGATCTGGTTGAAAGGAAAAAAACATTCTCCTGTGGCGCAAGCCTTTCTTTCCCATTTAAAGAAGGATAAATCTAAAATAGTAAATTCAAATTTTAGTTGGTACGAAGCATATTAAAACCTGGCGGAATACCCTAATAAGAATGCTCTATTTTATTTCGTATTTCAAGCGAATCGTGACATTTGCGGTCTTTTTCTTGGAAGAAGTATTGTAGTTTCCTCCCCACGAAAATTCCTCTTGTGTATTTTCTCCAGTTATTTGAAAAACTCCCATATCTGCATTTTTCAAATTTCCCAAAACTCCACCAGCGTTCTCTGCAATTTTTTCTGCACGATTTTTAGCATCCTTAGTTGCTGCTTCAATCATTTTGATTTTTAATTGTGCTAATTTGGTATAGTAGTAATCTGGTGCAAAAGAATTCAATTCCACTCCTGCGTCAATCAATTCAGTGACTTCTCGAGATATATTCTCTACAACATCTACATTTTTGGATTGAATTTTTAAACTTTGGGACAAACTGTATCCATTGAAAATTGTATTTCTCAATTGCCCATTTTCGTCGTAATCGTAGTTAAAATCCTTTTGAATATCCACTGCTTCAAATACAATTTCATCCGATTTCACCCCTTTGGAAGTCAAATACTTTCGAATAGTCTTTTGATCCGCATTCAA
>JBIKZR010000090.1:0-7131 GCA_044354635.1 Crocinitomicaceae bacterium
GAGCTTGTCGAAGTGCATAGAATTTACTATTTAAATCAACTCCTCTACAGCCTTTTCGCCTCTGCGTAAAAAACAAGCACCGCCAAACAGTAAAGAACGTAATAATTCATTGTTAAAAACAATCCTATTTTTTCAAGCTATTTCCTCAGGCGCAGTGAATACTATTCTAAACCAAGCCCAAAATAAATAACCCTCCCAACACAAATAGCAGCACACCAACCGTTTTTTGGATTCCTTTCAAGGTAGTTTTGTGCACCAGTTTTTTTCCGAAATACGTTCCAACAAACGCAAACACAATTCCTACGAGAAGTAAGTGTTTCTCATCGGCAAGTACAACGAAATTAAGCGTTTTAGCATAAATCCCAATTCGAGCGAAGTCTATAACCAAAGCAATAGCATTCGAAGTTCCTATAAATTGCTCTTTTGTCAATCCTGCTTTGGTTAGAAAAGCGGAACGAAAAGCGCCTTGGTGTCCGGAAATCCCTCCAAAAAAACCGCTCAATGCGCCACCAACCGAAAGGTATTTTTTTTGGATGGCAACCCCAGAAAATTTCTGACTCAAATCCACCCAAGCGAAAAAAAGCATCAATGTTCCAATTACCATTTTCAAATAGGTGATTTCCAATTGTTTCGTTCCAATCATATAGGTGTAAATAGCACCGGAATGACTAATGAACCCTAGTAAATAACTGCCAATTACGGCAGATACCAAAGCGGGAATTCCGAACCGAAGCAGGGTCGGAACGTGCGTGTGTTTGTACACCAAGCCAAATTTGAAGAGGTTATTCGAAACGTGAACGATTGCTGTTGCTCCGATGGCAACTGGTAAAGGGGAAAACAAACTAAAGACGGGAAGCATCAGCGTGCCCAATCCAAATCCGGAAAAAAAAGTCAATCCGGCGCCGAGTAAAACAGTAAGTGCGACTAATACGTATTCCATATCTCTTTTTTTAACAAAAAAACGGAAAATTCAACTAGCTTTTGATAGGATAAGGTTAATTTCATACTAAAATTCAAAATTATGATTGATTTTCGAAGCGATACAGTTACGAAACCTTCCGCTGAGATGCGGGAAGCAATGTTTGCAGCACCCGTTGGAGACGATGTTTTTAAGGAAGATCCAACCGTAAATACCTTGCAGGAATTTGCAGCTGATTATTTCGGAATGGAAGCCGCACTTTTTTGTTCTTCGGGAACACAAACCAATCAAATTGCAATCAACGTGCACGTGCAGCCCGGTGGGGAAGTAATTTGCCACGAGGAAAGTCATATTTACAAGTACGAAGGTGGTGGAATTGCGAAAAATTCTGGGGCTTCTGTTCGTTTACTCCAAGGAGATCGTGGAAGATTGACCAAAGATGCCATTTCCAAGTGGGTTAATAATCCAACGGATGTGCATTTTCCCCTGACACAGCTGGTGAGTTTGGAAGATACAGCGAACCGTGGTGGTGGAGCAATTTATGATTTCGAAGAAATAAAGAAAATCCGAACGTTTTGCACGGAAAATAATTTTCCCTTGCATTTGGATGGCGCGCGTTTGATGAATGCCTTGGTGGAAACCAAAATCGATCCGAAGAAGTATGCTGCGCAATTTGATTCGATTTCCTTGTGTTTATCCAAAGGACTCGGTGCTCCAGTTGGCTCTTTATTAATCGGTTCGAGGGAATTTATCACGAAAGCACACAGGGTAAGAAAGGTGTTTGGTGGTGGAATGCGACAAGCAGGAATTATTGCAGCCGGCGGATTGTTTGCTTTGCAAAATAATGTGGAACGATTGGCAGAAGACCACCGAAACGCAAAGCACCTTGAATCGGTGTTGTTGGATTTGGATTGGGTAAAAAATGTTGTTCCAGTGCAAACAAATATCGTGGTGGTGCATTTAAACGATGCAAGCAAACGCGATGCAATCATCCAACTTTTGAAGGATAAAGGAGTGTTTAGTATGGCATTTGGCGAAGGAATGCTGCGCATGGTAACGCACTTGGATATTTCAACAAAAGAAATAGATGAGACGTGTGAAATTCTCAAAAAAATAGCGGTTTAAGCGATGAAAAAGGCCATTTTTGCAGGGGTTATTTTTATTTTTGCCGCATGTGTAGAGAAGAAAAAAGAAGTTTTACGCGACATGAAAGATCTTACGCCTAAGTCTGAAAGGACGTATTCAGAAAAAAATCAGGAGGAGAAAGATTCCATCCAGTTCGATTTTGACGCGGAAATCGCTCGTGAAATAGGAGTAGAGGTTATGGAATTCGACAAGGTGGAAGCGCCCATGTTTCCCGATCGTTTCCATCCGATTTCTGCTACTAAATTGCACTTGCAATTAAAAAAGGACGGGATTTTATTTTGCCAATGGTCATTTAAAGATTCGACACAAACAAAAAATGCGTTTTACAATTGGCTGGATTGTTTTGGTGAAAAATGTAAGTCCATCAAATTTGGAGAAACAATAAATTTTCAGAATGATAATTTTCTCTTATTCGTGAATGATACTTTAATTACGTATATTACATCTGCTGAAAGGATAGAAGAAGAAGCGTGGCTAAACTATTTCAAGCAAAAAAATGGCTTGGAGGATTGGAAAATTTTCCTGCAACAAGGAACGCGAGCCAAAGCAAAATGGTTTGCAGTTGAAAAAGGTAAAAAACGAACATTAATAGACTAAATTTAATAGACCAAAAATGAAATTAGTAAACAGAGGATACCTAACCATTCGACCAAATAAACCGTTTTGGGATTGGGCAAATGAATTTGAATCCGACATGGAATTTTCCGTAGACGATGATGTGGAACCAAATGTATATTTGATAACCGATGATTTTTTTGATATCGAACCAATCCTGGAGCAAAATTTCAAGAAGATCTTTAAAAATGAACTTTCCATGATAACAGATGAAGAATCTGCTTGGCCGCAAGAGCGATCAATGGAAATATTTTTGGAATGGTTTGAGCTCGAAATCGGTACAACTGTTTTTGATTTGGAGAAAAGCGATCTGAAAGTCGAGAAGATTGAATAATTCAAATGCGTTTAATGGAATTTAAACATTCTGAATAACAGATTGTTATAGATTTAAATTAATAGGTGAAAGATGAAATCAATAATTATAGTAACTGTCACACTTCTTGCCGTTGTGGCAATTTCCGCAGCATTTATGCGTAAAAGCATTCGCGATACCGAAACACAACCGTACGCGGTTTTAAAAAAATACGATGCATTTGAAGTGCGTAAATACGAAGCTGCGCTTTATACAAGTGTGAATTTAAACACGGATACCTACGACAAAACTTCTGGAACAGGTTTTCGAGTTTTGGCAGGATATATTTTCGGTGGAAATGAAGAAAATAAAAAAATCGCAATGACTTCTCCCGTTTCAATGGAAATTGACGATACCTCAAAAATGTCGTTTCTCGTTCCTGCAGGATTAAACATGGAAGACATGCCAAAACCAACAAACAAAGATATTTACTTTGAAAAGAAAGAAGCTAAAATTATGGCTGCGATTGAATTTGGAGGTTGGGCAGATGATGCGAAAATTGAATCCTACAAGAAAAAACTGGTGGGTGAATTACTAAAAAACAACATTCAATTTGTTGGGAAATTCGCTTATTTGGGTTACAATCCACCTTTTGATTTAATCAACCGACGCAATGAAATCGTTGTGGAATTGGTGAATTATAAAAACTAGAAACTAAAAATTAAAAACAATCAGCACCGTTCTATTAATTGCGAATTATAGTAATTTGCGTCGGTAGAAACATCGGTTGTTGCCCAAGTTGGTAATTCAAATGCTTCCGCTTCAAAACTTAATTCTATTTCTGCAAGGAGCAATCCTTCCAAATTACCATGAAATTCATCGATTTCCCAAAGGTGATCGCCAACCTTGATTTCATAGCGGTTTTTAAGAATTACTTTGTCAGCAAATTCAGAAATGAGCTGCTCCGCTTCCTCCAACGGAATTTCATATTCAAACTCGCTTCTTGTAATTCCAGTCGTTTTTCCTTTTATCGTTAAAAAACCCTTATCGCCCTTGGTTCGAACACGAATGGTTTTTTCGGGAGATCGAGATAAATAGGCTTGAATAATTTTTTTTGGCTTCGGCTTTTTAACAAGATCCCAGGTTTTTTTATCCACTAAAAATTTACGTTCGATTTCCATTTTCTGATTTTTCGCCTTTTTTTCCGAATTCTTTCGAGAGAAATCAAATATACAGATTTATTCGCATTTCATTTTATCGGGTAACTTATGATACTTCCCGATCCTGAAAAACTAAAATCTTTTTTCACTGCAAAAATCAATGTTTTCTTTGATTTGTATCACCTCCAAAAAAGGAGTTTCCCTGTTTCTTTGTGTCTAAGTATTAATCTATAAAAAACAAAGAAAATGAGAACAGATGCAGAAATTCAAAAAGATGTAATGGAAGAACTTCGTTGGGAGCTGGTGCAGCATTCGAATGAAATTGGTGTTGCAGTGAAAAACAGCGTGGTAACGCTTTCTGGAGTAGTAGAAACCTACAGCAGAAAATTGGAAGCGGAACGCGCAGCAAAAAAAGTACTTGGCGTAAAGGCTGTAGCGCAGGAAATTATCGTGAAATTAACCGAACACGGAAAAAAAACAGATGCTGAAATTGCTTCTGCAGTTTTAAATGCGCTAAAATGGCATTCTTCCATTCCAGAAGATAAAGTGCAAGTTAAGGTAGAAAAAGGATGGGTAACATTGGATGGTCAAGTAGATTGGGATTTTCAACGTGTTTACTCTAAAAGTTCTGTCGAAAATTTAGAAGGTGTGGTTGGAATCAGCAACAATATCAAACTTGCGCCAAAACTTAAAACCGCAGATGTGAAAAATAAAATCTTTGCTGCATTTCACCGAAGTGCAACATTGGATTCTGAAAATATTCTGATTGCATCGGAAGGTACAAAAGTTATTTTATCGGGAAAAGTTAGATCTTTCGTGGAGAAAAAAGATGCGGAACGTGCAGCTTATTTAGCTCCTGGGGTAACAGAAGTAGAAAATAAATTGATGATCGATACCGAAGTGTATTCGTACTAATTCGCTTTCAAACTAAAAACACCTTCGGATATTAGTATCACGAAGGTGTTTTTTTATGCTTTATTTTTTCCGTTTTGAAGTAGGGAAAATTTTATTTCGCCAAATTTATCCAAGATCGGGATAGCGCAGTTTCAAAGCAATTCCATCGAAATCACGTAACGTTCCATTTGCAACAAATACTACTTTTCCATGCTTTTCCAAGACTAACTCAATAATCTTCTCCACTATATCATTTACGCGAAGGAAATTTTTAATTTGTTCTGAATATATCAATTTTAAAATTTGTCCGTCTTTAGAAACATAGCCAACTTTTGCAAAATCCTTTTCCACATATAATTCCAAACAATTTCCTGCATTAGTCGTTCTCCACACATCCAGAATCCCAATCGCAACCATTTCGCTGCCAATCAGTTCCCATAAATTTTTGATTTTTGCTTCGTTTTCAATTTTTCTATTGCGTTGCACTTGTTCCCATGCTTGATCTCCTAAGAGATGGATAGCGTCGAAATTCAAATTAGAATGCAGCTTTCCAATGACATTTTTTGCATGTTTGGAAAGTGCGATAAAATCAGCGACTTCTTTTTGCTCTCCAACTATTACGAATGGCAAATTCAATTCCGGGTATTTATCCAATAATTGATCCGCATGCTTGAAAAAATCTATCCGACGCATATCTTCGATCGTTGATTTTTCCTTTTCATATTGTTTGAGCACAATACTTCCATGTGAACTGATTTTACTCGGTTTGGTATATTCATATTCTTCGGAATAGTCGAGCGGAAAATCATCGTTGTGAACCAATTGGATTTTAGGTCCTTGCGCCAAATAAATATTCACGTGTTTTTGACTCAACGCAACAATCGCATAATCTATTTGAGTCTGCTGAAAATACCGTAATTCACGCGTGTAAAATATTGTGTCAATCTGAACTTTTTGTTCCACTTCAAATGGAAAATAAATCAATTCAGAAACCGTTGGGGAAATGAAAATGCCAATACCATCCTCGGAATGTGTGAAATCTATTTTTTTTAAATACGCATCTAATTCATCCAAAACTATTTTTTTTTGGAATGCTTCTGTATGGTCGATTAGTTGCAACAGGTTTTTTGTTTCTTCTATTAAATTGCTAAACAACAGCGCTTCTTTTCTGCGTTCGGGTGAAGTCCTATGAGTTGGAAATAGAATAGTGATGCACGGATTTTCGTTCTTATGGGAAAGAATTTGGTCGATTTTTGGATTATTCATGTGTCGAATTTTTGAGGTTAAGCGCAACTAATGGTAGTAAAGTGGATAAAAAAAGGAGACATACTTTCGTAAACTCCTTTCTTCTTGCTTCGTTTTTATGTATTAGATAGTTGAAAGTAATTTTGACTTTTTCTTCAACTCCTTTTTGTTGTAGCGATTTGTAACCGCTTGAATGGTCTTGATTAAATTTTCCCCAGAAGCAGATGCTTCGCCTAACTCGTTTTTACCGCGTCTTACCGCTTCGTTTATCAGTTTGTGCAACGAAACAATTCCTTCCAATCTTCCTTTCGCATCTACAACCGGTAACCTTCCAACTTTGTTTTTACGCATTTGCTGGTAAGCAACTGAAATCTCATCGCTGCCGTGCACCGTAACAATTTTTTTCGTCATCGCATCTTTCACTTTTCGATCTCCAGGTGGAATAATCGATTTTTTAGAAATGGAAAGACAAATATCTCGGTCGGTTATTATTCCCACAACTTTATTGTCTTCATCCACCACTGGAAGTGCTCCGCAATTGTTCACTTTCATCTTTTTTGCCACTTCTTGAAGGTTTGCATCTTTGGTGCAAAACTTTACCGACTTTGCAGTCATTACATTTTTTACTTTCATCGTACAATTTTTGAATTTCTATACTATATACTATTTATCTAGTGTAAAGAAACAGCCATTTGAAAGGAAACAAAATCGAATACGTCATGGAAAGAATTGATTTGTATCACCATTAATCTGCTTTTTTGCAAAAGAATAAGGCTTTTGAATGCTTTGAAAGTTGCTAAATAGTTGCGTAAGGAGTTACGATGTTTGAATTTGTTTGTGGCAAACAGTAAAGCAGTTTC
>JBIKZR010000091.1:0-7119 GCA_044354635.1 Crocinitomicaceae bacterium
AACCGCAGCAAGTGGATTTTCCAATTGTCGGTCGCCAGAATAGCGCTTGTCTTCCAGCCATTTCTTTTCTGAACCCCAATAAATATCTTTTTCCGGTTCCCAAACATCTGCTCTACCACCAGCAAACCCAAATGTTTTGAAACCCATGGATTCCAAAGAAACATTTCCGGTGAGCACCATTAGATCCGCCCATGAAATTTTATTGCCATATTTTTGTTTAATCGGCCACAACAACCTTCTTGCTTTGTCTAAATTTCCATTATCTGGCCAACTGTTCAAAGGTGCAAAACGCTGTTGTCCGGCACTAGATCCACCGCGACCATCGCCAGTGCGATACGTTCCAGCGCTGTGCCAAGCCATACGAATAAAGAGCGGACCATAATTTCCAAAATCTGCTGGCCACCAATCCTGCGATTGCGTTAAAATTCCTGCAATATCCTTTTTCAGTGCGTAATAATCCAAGGTAGAAAACGCTTGTCTGTAGTTAAAACCCAAGTCCATTGGATTGGATAAATTGGAATTTTGCCTTAAAACAGAAAGATCCAATTGGTTTGGCCACCAAAAACGATTGGTTGCCACTTCCGTATTCGCAAGATTCATTTCAGCGGGCTTCGTCTCTACCACAGGTTTGGATTTTGAACTATTTCCAAAATGGAATGGACACTTCGCAGCGGAAGCATCTTCATTTTTTTGAGCAGTTGCCCAATAAGAGAGCAAAAGCGTAAACGTTAGTACTATTTTTTTCATAACTTGAACTTTATGTATTAACTGTAATTTGGTGACAAAAACAAATATATTCCCTTTTAGACTATTTACACTATCACTATTTTTAATAAGTACATAGATAAAATCTATATAACACATGCCAAATAGATTGGTAAAACTTATAACGGATCTAAAGCCATCAAGAACGCCCAAGACACCTATTCCACCCAAAAAGTAAGATTTCATTGAAACAAGGTAAAACGTCACAACGCATATGCTGAAGTTACGCCTTTTTTGGGAGGAAAAAAACAGAAATTCTACGAAACGGGTTCTATTTCCTTTGAAAAGGGGGAGATTTTAGATTTGTATTTTCAGTAATGGTGGGTGCAACTTATATTTTAAAGCTAACGAAATAAAAAGTTGAATCCATTCCCGTTCGAAAGCATTTAGAAGGACAGGAAAAGCACAATTTATGCCTTATTTATTTCCTTTACTTCAAGTTTTAAATAGGCATTCAAGGATTTTAGAAGCAGTTGAAACGGCACAAAATAAAAGCGGAAATTTTTAGGAACACGCACATCGGAATACCTTAGCGTGTTGGGAGCTGTAGTAGAAATACGCCCTTGGGATTCCCGACTAGCTTGAAATTTAGTAAAGCGCCAGGTGAAAAAATTCAACGCAATTCGTTCCAGTAAATTAAAGCGTAAGGGGTTTTTTAGTTTCCTTTTAAAGACAATCGACGGAAAGACCAAGCCGCTAAAATAAACGTAATTTCCTTGCATGAGCCAAGCCGTAAAAAGGTCATACGACTGAATAAAATTATACCCAACCGAGTAGATGCGCAAACGCGATGCATAGGCTTTCAGGAATGTATTGTTGTATTTTTTCCAGGCGGATTCCTTAAAGACACCGGTTTTTTTTTCCTGTGTGAACAAATCAGCCAGCCAAATGGACTGTTGCCCAATCAATTCCAATCCCGGGCTGATTAATGGATCTAAAAAAGCGCCACTATCCCCAATTAATGCGATTCCTTTCGAATATAATTTTTCTGAGACGTACGGCACGGATTCAATGTGTCGGATGGGACCTCTTTCTGCATTTTTAGTAATAATGGAAAGCTGGGCATCTGTTTCTAAAAGCGCTATAAAATAGGATTCATACGTGTCGAATTGCACCTTGTTTTTGTCAAATACAACTCCAATACTTGTGTTTACATCGTCCAAACGTATGATCCACCACCAACTATTCTTACGCATCAAATGGGTTGTACTAAATTTTCTGAGTCCGATCGAGCACGTATCCCAATGTTCATTTTTAGGCGTATCCCATAATTCTGCAGGGGCAATATTTTTAAAATGCGCCATAATGGAACCGGTATTCAATTCGATTTTTTGGTCGTTCCAGTTTAATGTATTGGCAATGTATCTCGCTCTGCCACTCGCGTCTACTAGCCATTTGGATTTCACACGAATAGTTTTTCCATCTCCTTCTACTTCTAGTTCATTGTTGAAATCAGAAAAACTGGCAGTAACAATAGTTGCAGGTCGCACAACATCAACGCCCTTACTTTTTACCTCATCCAACATCTGCTCATCAAAAACACTTCTGTTCAAGTGATAGCCTTTAATCAAGCCAGGAAAAGTTGGACTTGCAAATTCAGCGATTTTGGAGGGGTCTGCGCTATTCGACTCGTTAAATAAAAATCGAACGCCAGTTTTTTGAACGTGTTTTTCCAAAAGATGCTCTATTCCCAATGAGGCAATAAAAAGTGCCGTCATATCAATAACCGATTCACCAATTTTCTGCGGGAAAGTCGCACTTTTTTCAAGGATAAGAATTTTAAATTCCGGATTGATCTTTAAAATTGACAAGCATAAAAAAGTTGCCGAAGCACCTCCTCCGATTAGAATTAAATCGTATATCTCCTGCTCGGAGTTAGATCTATTGCTTTTTTCATTCATTTCAGCTTCTTTTTATTGCTTCATGCTAACAATAACTTTTCCTTTCGCTCTTTTTTTTTGAAGGTAGACTAGCGCATTTACTGCATCTTCGAATGGAAATACTTGATCTACTATCGGTTTGATTTTTTCCGCTTCCACCAAATCCCGAATGTAATTCAAGGTTGTTTGATTTGGATAGCTCCAAACATGCTTATAAAATACATTTTTCCGTTGCATGCGAAACAGCAGAATACTGCCTTTCACCAAAAATAGGAAGCGGAAAATTTTTGCCACTCCAACTTTTTTCAAGGTTGCATCATCGTGGTGCCCTGCAATACTTATAATTTTCCCGCCATTTCTAACCACTTTCAATGCTTTGCCGGTATAGCTTCCGCCGAGCGTATCGTAGACAACATCGACGTTTTGAACCCTTTTTCTGAAATCTTCCTTTTTATAATCAATTACGCAATCTGCTCCGAGTTTTTTTACCCATTCCACGTTGCTTGTGCTCGTTGTTGTATACACATAAGCACCTAAAAATTTAGCATATTGAATTGCAAAAGATCCAATGCCACCTGAACCAGCATAAATCAAAACCGATGTTCCTTCTTTGATTTCTGCAACTTTAAAAGAATCAACTACAGTGCATCCAACCAATGGCAATCCTGCTGCCTCCTCAAAATTTATGTTCTTTGGTTTTAGTGCAACCATATCTGATCGCACGATAATTTGAGTGGCAATCGTTCCCATTTGCTCCCAAGGAACTTTTGCATAAACCGCATCGCCAATCGTAAAATCCTGCACATTTTCCCCTTTTCCAATTACAACCCCAGAAAGATCGAAACCTAGTGGAAATGGACGATTCGGGCGTGCAAAAGGAAGCGCCATCCCATAAATAATCTTATAATCAACGGGGTTAAGTCCGGCGGCAAATACTTCAATCAAAAGATCGTTTTCACCCGGTTTACCGAGTTCTTTTTCGAGAAATTGGAGGTTTCTACGAATAAACAAACCATATTTTTGCAGAAAAAGTGCTTTCATTTGATGTGTACGGAACAGATTAGAAGGGTAACAAACAACATTCAGTATTTTAAGTTGTATCAAATATATCAAAAAAAAAATTGTTTAGAAAGAAGGGATTAACTTAAGGATGCCAATAGATAAAAAAGGTATTTAAAGAAAATAGATTAGTGGAAGAAGTAGAAAATACTGACCCAGAAAAAAGTTCACTTTAGATAGAATCCGTATGGATTTTAGCTGGAAGAATAGAGATAAGAAGATGAATTAGCACCATTAAATCCCTGCTCTAAATCCTCCTCCGTTGCCAATATTGAAGCGAAGGAACAGCTCAAATCCACCGCGGGCTTTGGAGGCAGTGTTTAAACTTGAGACATTTATATCGTAAGCGAATCCTGCCGAAAACTGATCCCACTCAAACATGAATTTTCCAACTAGCGCATCTTTAAATCTATTAAAAAGACCGAAATAAAGAGCTGCAGGACGCGTAAATCCTGTTGCTTTAGAGCCTTCACTCAATTGGTATTTATAATATAGGCCATATAGAATTTCCATGGCAGATTTTTGGCGTTGAAAATAGATTCCCGGCAACAATGAAGCGCGAGAATTATTCAATCCGATTTCCGCATTAACAAAAGCCGACCAGCGCACGTAAAGGGTTTCAGTGTTTTTATCTATAAATGAATAACCGGGACGATTCAAGTGGTAAACCGCGACTCCAGCATTAATTGCGCGCTGGTTATTTTGTGTCATATATCCTTGCTTTTCCTTGTAGGTATATACTAAGCCTGTTCCTGCATCGAAAAAAATGAAGGATGGCGCATTAAACGTTTCACCAGAAGGAAGAGCGGCATCGTAGCTAGTTCCATCGTATTGACTTCCCCAACGACCGCCATTCGGATCAAGTGATCGTTGACTAAACCCGGAGTACATGCCCAAGCCAATCGTGCTTTTTCGGTCGATGATAAGATGGTAGGCAAGGGATGCGTTTACACTCGTAGTTTTTACTTTCATTTCTCCAGATTGATCATTGAAGAAGCTTAGACCGGCAGCTAAAATCCCTTTTTTACGGCGTTTCTTTTCATTTAACCGGGCATCAAAGGATGCAGCAATTGTTTGGTAAGGCACTGCGAAAGAATTCCACTGACTGCGGTAGTTTACAATTCCCTGCATTGGAGAATTTGCGCCCGCCAATCCAGGGTTTAAGGTTAGTGGTGAAAATTCCATTTGGGAAAAATGGACATCTTGGGCAAAGATATTCCCCCCTAAGAATGAAAGCAATGCAATCGTATATTTTACGCGTGTATTCATCTTTTTTTATTTCGTTTAGCGCATTAATGATAGGTTTCCAGCTTCTTCAATGTATGTTCCATCGGAAAGTGCAACCTTAATTTTGTATGCATAAATCCCCGAATTCAATTCTTTTCCGCGGAATGTACCATCCCAACATTGCGGATCCATTTCGGTTGTTTGAAATACCTTTTCACCCCAACGGTCATATACGGCATAATCGAGTTTAGAGATACAATTCCCGTAAATACACAACGTGTTGTTGGCCATTAAACCAGTTCCATTAGGGGAGAATGCCGTTGGAATATACAAGTCGCCACAAACTGTTTGAACATAAATCGTTACGGTATCAACTCCTGTGCAACCGAAGAGGTCTGTCCCTTCAACTATGTAGCTTGTCGTTGTGGTAGGCGTCGCATCCGTTTCTGGGCATGTCGCACAGGACAAACCATTTGATGGCGACCAACTGTAAGAAGTTGCTCCTGTTGCATTCAACTGAACAGTTGCACCTTGAAGAATATTTGTTGCTGATGCACTTGCTACAACATTCAAATTGCCCGACAAACCAAGTGGATATGTTTCAGATACTGCACATCCATTGGCATCGGTAACGGTTAATGAATAGGAAGTATTCCCCGTCAAAGCAGTGATTGTCGCCCCACTTGTTCCATTTGACCATAAATAGGTGTATGGAGCCGTTCCATTGGTGGCAACCGCGCTAATTTGTCCAGTTCCGAGATTTGTGCAGTCGACATTGGTAATCGTTTCCGTAATTATAATTGCAGTGGTTTCGGTAATTGTTGCAGTAGCAGAACTTATACAACCTGCAGCGTCGGTAACAGCCACGGTATATGCCCCATCAGACAATCCAGTTGCTATTGCTCCCGAACCACCGAATGGTGACCAAGCATACGTGTATGGAGAACTTCCCCCTGATGCAGTGACTGTTGCAGAACCATCATTCCCGCCAAAGCAGGTAACATTCGTTACACTCGAAATACTGATAGTTGGTCCGCCGATATTAGTAACAGCGATAAAAGTGCTGTCTGTGCATCCATTTTGATCTTGCACAATCACATTGTAAACACCTGCAGGGATATTGCTTGCCGTAGACCCTGTCCCACCGATTGGTTGCCAATCATAAGTGTAGTTTCCAAATCCTCCCGTTACTAAAATTGTTGCAGCTCCATTGCTGACACCACAGTTTGCAGGTGTAATAGTACTAGGAGTAATTGCGATAGCGGTTGGACTTGAAATTGATACAGTTGTTGAATTTGTACATCCAGCTTCGTCGGTTACGGTTACAGTATACGTATTTGGGGGCAATGCATTTTGAGTTGTACCTACTAAAGCTCCTGGAGACCATGTATATGTTAATGTTCCGGTTCCACCTGTTGCGCTTACTACTGCTGCACCATTATTTGCTCCAAAGCAAGTCACATTAGATGAATTTACAACGGATATACTTGGACTATTGTTTGCGGTAACAGTGGCATTACCAATCGCCGTGCAACCATTTGCATCGGTCACCACCACGCTATACGTTCCTGCTGCAAGTGATGAAATACTTGCGCCCGATCCAACGTTTGGTGTCCAAGCATATGAATAAGTGGCTGTCCCACCGCTTACAGTGGCTGCAGCTGTTCCTGAATTTGCACCACAATTTGTTGGTGTAGCAGAACTGGTAACACTTAAAGCGACAGCGGGTTGAGTAATGGTTACAGTTGTCGATCCTGGACAATTATTGGCATCTAAAACGTTCACCGTATAGATCCCCGCTGCAAGGCTATTCTGTGTTACACCTGAAAGTCCACCTGGTGACCATGAATAGGTATAGTTTGCTGCTCCTCCCGTTGCATTTATTGTTGCTGTTCCATTGTTTCCAGCGAAGCAGGAGACGGGAGTTGTCGTTGAGTTGACGCTAATTGTCGGGCAAGGATTCGTTGAGCACGAAAGGATACCAGCCGCGTTATTCAAGATTAGCACAGTTGCGTTCCCATCGGTAATTTGAATAGGATACGAGGTAATGGTTTGTGAAGTACCTGTTCCAATAGCTGTCCATGTGGTCACCGAATTTGTGCATTGCGTGGGCGTACAACCATTGTAGATATTGAAAAACGGGATGAATTGCGGGGTTCCCCCACATGCTGTACATTCCGCTGCATTG
>JBIKZR010000092.1:0-7092 GCA_044354635.1 Crocinitomicaceae bacterium
TACAAAAGCAACTTTAAAATTATCTGGTCTTGAACCGCTTATTGTTACGCCACAAAGTAATTTTGTGAATGTTGGCGAGCGCACAAATGTAACTGGTTCCAGGGCTTTTTTGCGCATGATCAAAGAAGGTGATTTTGAAGCTGCACTTGCCGTGGCAAGGGATCAAGTTGAAGGAGGAGCACAAATTATCGATATAAATATGGACGAAGGAATGATCGATGGCAAAGAAGCTATGGTGAAGTTTCTTAACTTAATTGCTTCTGAACCAGATATTGCTCGCGTTCCAATAATGATTGACAGTTCAAAATGGGAAATAATTGAGGCCGGATTAAAATGTGTGCAAGGTAAAGGAGTGGTAAATTCTATTTCCTTAAAAGAAGGTGAAGACAATTTTATTAACCAAGCAAGAAAAATCAAACGCTATGGTGCAGCTGTTATTGTTATGGCATTTGATGAAAATGGCCAAGCAGACAGCTTTAAAAGAAGAATTCAAATCTGTAAAAGATCCTATGAGATTTTAGTAAATACCGTTGGATTCGCGCAAGAAGATATCATTTTTGATCCAAATATTTTTCCTGTTGCAACGGGAATGGAGGAACACAATAACAATGCACTGGATTTCTTTCAAGCGACAAAATGGATTCGAGAAAATCTTCCTGGAGCGCATGTCAGTGGCGGTGTTTCCAATGTTTCCTTTTCTTTCCGTGGAAATGATAAAGTTCGGGAAGCAATGCATGCCGCTTTTTTATACCATGCAATACAACATGGAATGGACATGGGAATCGTAAACCCAACGATGCTGGAAATTTATTCAGATATCGACAAAGAACTTTTGGAGCATGTGGAGGATGTATTGTTAAATCGCCGCGAAGATGCAACCGAACGCTTATTAGAACTTGCAGAAACCGTAAAAGGCGATGGGAAAAAACGAGAAATTGACCTTTCCTGGAGAAATGTTCCAGTAAATGAAAGGCTTGCACATTCTTTAGTAAAAGGAATTGTTGAATTTATCGACGAAGACACCGAAGAATGTAGACACCAATTTGAGCGACCGATTGAAGTAATTGAAGGGCCATTGATGGCAGGAATGAATACCGTTGGAGATCTTTTTGGAAGTGGAAAAATGTTTTTACCGCAAGTAGTGAAATCTGCTCGTGTAATGAAAAAAGCAGTTGCGTATTTATTGCCGTTTATTGAAGCGGAAAAAAATGGCGTGAGGTCTTCTTCTGGTAAGGTTTTAATGGCAACCGTTAAAGGCGATGTCCACGATATTGGAAAAAATATTGTTGGCGTTGTTTTGGGTTGCAATAACTACGAAGTAATTGATATGGGTGTAATGGTTCCATTTGAAAATATCATTCAAACTGCGATACAAGAAAAGGTAGATGTTATCGGATTGAGTGGATTAATTACGCCTTCCTTGGATGAAATGGTAACAATGGCAAAAGAAATGGAACGGGCAAATTTGTCCATTCCACTGATGATTGGCGGCGCTACAACTTCAAAAGTGCATACAGCAGTGAAAATCGAGCAAAATTACACAAAAGGACAAACCATACATGTATCCGATGCTTCGCGCGCTGTGACGGTTGTGGAAAGTTTACTCGGACATAAAAAAGATCAATTTGTTCTCGATTTAAAATCAGAATATAAGCGCGTGCGCGAACACCACGAAAAACACCGCGGAGCAAAACAATTGCTATCCATTGAATCCGCCAGAAAAAACCAAGTAAAAATTGAATGGAAACAGCAAGATTGCTTCGATCCAGTAAAAATGGGAATCACCCGTTTTGAAAGTTTTCCGCTAGATTCCTTAGTAGATTATATTGATTGGACGCCCTTCTTTCAAACATGGGAATTGCATGGCCGCTATCCAGCTATTTTAGACGATGAAGTTGTTGGAGAAGAGGCAACATCCTTATTTCTAGACGCAAAAAAGATGCTCGCTAAAATGATAGAAGAAAAATGGGTGGAAGCTCGGGCGATAATTGGATTATTTCCAGCTAATTCCGTAGGAGACGATATTGAAATCTATACCGATGAATCGCGCAATACAATCTTGAATATACAACATACTTTACGACAACAAACAAAGAAAACTGCAGGACAACCAAATATTTCTCTTAGTGATTTTATTGCGCCAAAAGAATCAGGAATCAAGGATTACATTGGTGGTTTTGTTGTGACAACAGGATTAGGAATGGAAGAATACATTACCCGTTTTGAGAACGACCACGATGATTATAATTCCATCTTGTTGAAAGCACTTGCGGATAGACTAGCAGAAGCATTTGCGGAAAAATTGCATGAAATAGTTCGGAAAGAATATTGGGGATACGCAGCGGATGAGGAATTGGATAATCTGCAATTAATCAAAGAAACCTATCGCGGAATCCGACCTGCTCCAGGCTATCCTGCATGTCCCGATCACACCGAAAAAGTTGGTTTGTTCAATATGTTAAATGCAACGGAAATGACCGGTGTTTCCTTAACCGAAAGTTTGGCAATGTTACCGGCTTCCTCTGTTTCTGGTTGGTATTTCGCACATCCACAAGCTAAATATTTTGGTTTAGGAAAAATCACAGAAGAACAGGTGGCAGATATTGCTCTACGAAAAGGAATGTCCTACGAAAAAATGGAACGTTGGCTGTCTAGCGTTATGCACTAATTGTTGATTTTAACACCTCATAATTTGTTCAAATATCGTATACGTGAATTTTGTTTCTAGTTCCAAGATAATATGTACTTTCGTTTTTTAGGCATATTTTGAAAATTAAAATATTTACAGACGGATCAGCAAAAGGAAATCCAGGACCTGGAGGGTATGGAATTGTGCTTAAATTTGGTGATAAAGTGAAAGAAATTTCGCAAGGCTATCGCTTGACAACCAATAACCGTATGGAGTTGCTTGCGTTAATTATTGCCTTGGAAAATTTAAAAACAGATAAATTCCCAGTGGAAGTTTTTTCAGATTCCAAATATGTAATTGATTCCATTACAAAAAGATGGGTTTTTGGCTGGAATGCAAAAGGATTTAAAGGAAAGAAAAATGCAGATCTTTGGATACGGTATTTACAAATTCACTCTAAATTTAATATATCCTTTCATTGGGTAAAAGGTCATGCCGGACATCCTGAAAACGAACGATGCGATGTATTAGCCGTTACTGCTGCAGAAAACAGCAAGCACCATTTAATTGATCTAGAATACGAGAAAAATAATTGATGCAATTTTAAGCTGTAGTAGATTGGTTGGCTGACATGCAAACCAAAGTCGCTTTAATAAATGTATAAATCAGAGGATGTGGGATTTCTCTTGTAGAAGAAACCTGCGGACAATAGCCAGTTGCTAGAAAAAAAGGATGTTTCTTTAAACTTACTACTTCCGGCTCCTCAAATTGATTATACGCCTCAATATCAATTAATTCATTCGTGAGCGATCCAATTAACTGTGGATATAAACTATACCTAGAAGAAGTCAATTCCAAAGTATTGTGATTTTCATACAGCTGAATGAATTCCTTGGAGTGCGGCACAATTTGAACGCGTTCAAATTGGTTTCCGTCCACCAAATTATCCGAAATCAACTTTTCTCCGTTGCTATTTAATTGATTGGAATTTATTAAAACTTCAATAAAGCTTTTCATACTTTCCCCTGTAAGCAACACTGGTATCTGTAACATGGAAATCGATCGAATAATTCCATTCAGAAAAAATACATTTTTGAAAGGACCAGGAGCAATCCAAACACCATCAAATTGTTCAAAATTCTGGGCTTTAAACTGCGCTGCTTCATTAATTTTAATCCAATAATAATTGATGTCAATTTCTAAAAAACGACTCGAATGGTCAAGGGCTAAATTAGTCGCTTGGTGAGAATTATAAGAAAAATTATAATCCCCAATGATTGCTATTTTTAGCGTTTGGCTCATTTAATTTCTGAATATAAAAAAAGCCTCATTCGGTAAGTTTCTCAAAATTACCTTTGGAACCAACCTTTAAAAATCGCATTTTGTATCGGCAATGAATCCCAAGCCAGCGTGATAGGATCTTGTCTGTATACGTAACAAGAGAAATTACATTGGAATTTAGAATAATCCCCTGTTGCGTCCGATTCTTGCTTGATATTTGAGAAAAGCACAACTTGTGGATTAGTAGATCCTTGTTGAGAAACCCATACATTCCCTAAACCATCGCGGTAGGTTACTTCAAAACCACTGGTAGCTCCAGTTATATAAACAGGTGATAACGCATTTGCATGAAAATCATTGAATGCAGCAATTGTAGGCTCGTTCAACGTAGATGCATCCCAATTTAAACTCCCTAGACTTACTTTGATAGATGCGTTTGAGGATGCGGATAGTATTTCAGAATAGTATATAGCGCTGGATAAACTTGGTGGAGGCAATAGTATTTTCGCTTTTGAAGTTTTAAGATAATATCCCGCAACATTTTGTGTTAATTGAACTGCAGTACTATTAATACTTCCAGAGAATTCGCAAAAAAGATCTACTTCAGGAACTGGTGCTGGTATAACCTCGTGCTCGATACAAGAACTGAATCCAAGGAAAATTGTCAAAATAGCAGCAATACTTAATTTAATGTTTTTCATAGTTAACATATATTTTGTACGAGCCTAAACAATTGGAACATACATAAAGTTACAACGAATATACGAAAAAATATAATTTTAGGTTGCTTTGAGAAATTATTTTAAAATTTCTAAGCGCGAATCTGCAATAAGTCTCGGTTACGCGAAAAAGTAGCAACTTCCATCGAGTTATGCGCTAAAACTTGGCCGTCAAAATAAAACAACGATTTCCCATTTGCTGCTCTGTTGCATACAAATAAAGCAGAAACCTCCTGGTCAGGATTCATCCCCTGAAGTTGATTAATGATTAAATTCAACTGCGTTGTATCAATAGATATTTGCGTATCGTACTGAAGCGTGTTGCGGCTAATTCTTCCCGTTAGCGTAATTTCATTGGTTTCTGTCAAGAGAATAATGTCTTTTATTTCGATTTTTTGAGGGTACATTTGCATAACTTTCTGTTTTAGAATACAAATATCTAGCAGCACATCGTAATCTACTTACGTTCTTGTTTTTTATTCAAATTAGAAAGAACTAACTGATTTTTTGTACCTTCATCCCCTAATAATTAAGACATGAAATACGATAGAATTGACAAACAACTTTATATTCAGAATCGGGCAAAATTTGTCCAACACATGGATTCCAATTCACTAGCTGTATTTAATTCAAATGATATTTACCCGGTTAGTGCGGATAGTACCATCCCATTTCAACAGCACAGAGATATACTTTATTTATCCGGCGTTGACCAAGAGGAAAGCATTTTAGTGCTTTTTCCGGATAGTAAAAACGCGTCACACAAAGAGGTGCTTTTTCTAAAAGAAACTTCAGAGCTTATTGCGGTTTGGGAAGGTGAGAAATTGACAAAAGAAAATGCCTTCGAAGTTTCCGGAATCAAAACGGTTTATTGGCTGAATCAGTTCCCTGTTATGTTCAATCAAATGATGGCAGAAGCAACTGCTGTTTATGTTAACACAAACGAACACCTGCGAGCAAACACAGAAGTTCAAACACGGGAAGATCGTTTCATTGTTAAGCTTAAATCCGATTATCCGGCGCACACAACTCGAAAAAGTGCACCAATTATGCATAGAATTCGCTCGATCAAAGAAGCCTTGGAATTGGAGCTGATGCAAAAAGCGTGTAAAATTACAGAAAGTGGTATTCGAAGACTACTGAGTTTCATTAAACCTGGTGTGTGGGAATATGAAATTGAAGCGGAATTAGCCCACGAATTCTTGCGCAAACGCTCCAACGGTTTTGCCTACACTCCAATCATCGCATCTGGAAAAAATGCCTGTGTCTTGCATTACATTGAAAACAACCAAATTTGCTTGGATGGCGATGTAATCTTGCTGGATGTCGGAGCCGAATACGCAAATTATTCCTCAGATCTTACGCGTTGTATTCCTGTAAATGGGCGTTTTACGGAGCGCCAAAGAAATGTATACAATGCAGTACTGCACGTGAAAAAGGAAGCGGAAAAATTACTTGTTCCAGGAACGATGATGGCAGAATACCACAAAGAAGTTGGTCTACTAATGGAAAATCAGTTGCTTGGGTTAGGATTGATTGATAAAACAGATATCAAAAACCAAAAAGCAGAATGGCCTGCATATAAAAAATATTTTATGCACGGAACTTCGCATTTCATTGGTTTAGATACGCATGATGTAGGATTATGGAACGAGCCAATTCAAGCTGGAATGGTTTTTACGTGTGAACCTGGAATTTATATCCCGGAAGAAGGACTAGGTATTCGATTGGAAGATGATTTGGTCGTGCAGGCATCGGGGCAACCCTTTAATTTAATGAAAGATATTCCACTCGAAGCTGCGGAAATTGAGGACTTGATGCATACATAATGCAACGTAATGGCAATTTATTCTACTCAATTATTGGAAATGGTTATCCAGTAGTTTTTTTACATGGATTTTTGGAATCCATTGCTATGTGGGAGTATTTAAAACTTGAAAACTCTCCATTTCAAAGTATTTTGATTGATCTTCCTGGTCATGGAAATTCTCCTTTAACGGATTCAGTAGATGCTCCTTCTTTGGAGTTTATGGCGGAAGAAGTGAGTCGGTTATTAGATTTCTTAATTATTCCATCTTACCATATTATTGGACATTCCATGGGCGGATACGTTGCACTTTTAGTGAAAGAAAAGGACTCCCGCTGCAAAAAAATTGTTTTGTTGAATTCTAATTTCTGGGAAGACGGCGCAGAAAAGAAAAACGATCGAATTCGATTGGCAGAGCTTGTCCTTCAATCTAAAAATGTGGTAATTCAAGAAGCTGTCCCAAGTCTTTTCTACCGTTTCAATCGAAGCAACACTGTGGTTAGAAAATTAGTGGAAGAAGCAAAAAAAATGGAAGCAACAGCAATTGCTTATGCAGCATTGGCAATGCGTTCACGATTAAATAAAAAATACTTATTGATTCAAAACCCAACCGATTTTCTTATTATTCAAGGAGAAAATGATCCCTTAATTCAATT
>JBIKZR010000093.1:0-7091 GCA_044354635.1 Crocinitomicaceae bacterium
TAAGTTTTACACCAAAAAATAGAGCAATTGACTTGGAAAGAATCTGCCATTCCGTTTGAATTAATGTGCGGTCTGCTTTTAAATCGAAACGTATCAAATACGCAAAACACAAAGCAGTAGCAGCTATAATAAGATCAATCAGAATGATCACCCATCTGGGGGTATTCGCTTTTAATCTAAACATATACAAAAATAAGAAATTGCAGACAAACTCAACTAAAAAGTAGGCAATTTAGATATTAACCTGAGTGCGATGCTAAATTATGTTCAGAACGCTTGAAAACATAAAGATTTTATACGAAGAATTGAAGGAATGACGGGTCATTTCAAGACTTTTCAAAGACAAAGTTGTATTTTTTCAAGACTAATTAAAAAGACTTTTTGTTTTTAATTTTATTATTTTCGTTAATCCCCTCCGAAATTCCACGGTATTACTCAAGAAAATGTCGCCATAATTAAACTAAAATTCATAATCTAAACCTCAATTTAGAAACGAATTCAGGTTATTAAAACGGAATGTTTTTGAAAGAAAAAATAAGAGAGTAATTTTATTTTTTCCAGTTCAAGCGATTTTTTAAAGATTTTAGCCAATTGAACCAAATTGGCGCATGATTCCATTCGAAGTAGCTGTAAATTCTATCCGTGCCGCCAAGATTTGTATTGAAACGTTTTACACCTTCGACACGCGAACCACCAAAATCGACTATTTTCTTTTCGCTCCTCGCTGCTTCAATGAAGAATTTCATCGCGCCATACATTGCGCCATTCTTTTTTGATTCTTTCGTGAAAGCGCCTTTTAAATAAAGCACTGATTTGTTGAAATCAACTAGAAAAAGTCCTCCGACAACTTCTCCATTTTCGATAACGGCAAGTGTTTTCAATAGCCCTTCCTTTTTTAAAGCAGAAAGTAAAACGGCTAAACTATCCAGTGCTTTAGTATCCAAGCTCGCCACTTTTGCAGGTAATTCTTGACGGACAATTTCCAAAATAGTGTTTTCTTCCTGCAAATACTCCAATTTTAAATGTGTCTTCTCAAATTTTGAAAACATTCTATTTGCCTGCGAATTATAGATTACAGGAGAATCCAAAGGAATCACCTGGCAAACAAATGGAACAGAAGCATTGGAATCTAGAGCCGTTAGAATGGAAAAAAATCCTTGAGAAAAAAATTCTTTCAAGTAAGTTATAACGTCTGAAAAATCAGATTTTTGTGTGCCAAACCATTCAAGATAGGTAATGAATTTCGGGGTGCAACAAATTTTCATACCCAATCGAATGGTGAACGGAACGGCAATTCCTTTTGTGTATTTTTCATCGACATAAATGCACCAATTTTCAGCAACAGCATCCAAATAGGAGCTTAGTGAGAATACTGCAGCATCCGATTTTGATCGAACTAGAGCGTCCCATTTTTCCAAATCGATTTCTTTCCTGTAAATTAATTTCACGTTCTAATTTTAAGCAAAAAAGCACATTTAGGCAAATATAACGCTACTTTCCCGAATAAATTGAATGCTTGGCGTAAATGCCATCTTTAAAGGAATGTTGAAGTAGTTTTATCCTAGAATCTTGCTAGATTTCGAGAAAGTTTTCCTTTGTTGCAAAAAGGATTGGATTGGCGTGCATAGAATTTACCTACTTTTAAAGAAACTTCCAATCGGTAAAACTTGAATAAATCTAAGATACATTTCTTTGGCTGGGTCACTTTATTTCTGATGCCGCTTCCAGCATATTTTGCACTTCATTATTTTAAAGGAGTGGATATCTATACTTTTTTTCAGGTAGCAAATTTCAAAACAATACCAATTCTCTACGGATTGGAATTTGGAATAGTGTATGCGTTTTTGGCGTTGCTTCTACTACAAGCGCCGGTTTTTAAAACTATTCCTCTCCCAATCGATAAGCTCGTTAAAGACTTGAATTTGAATTATGCGGATGCTATTTTCTTATCGCTTTGCGCAGGAATCGGAGAAGAATTATTGTTTCGATCCGGAATTCAAACATTTTTGGGCGTTTGGATCACCTCGTTTCTATTCGTTGCGGTTCATGGTTATTTCAGTTTGAAAAAAATCAAAATGTCTTTGTATGGATTGGTGGTTTTGCCTTTTATACTAGTAATTTCATACGGATTTGAGCATTTTGGACTATGGTTTAGTATTTCCGCACATTTTGCGTACGACCTTGTTTTATTTTTTGTTTTAATTCAAAGCGAAGATTAATTTTTTCAGTTGCTATTTTACCCTGCTTCTTAGTGTTGAACAATTTGCAGGCGATTGGTTTGTTTCACTGCCAAGCAACTTGGGATCACCGTTTGGAAATCTATTTCTAAAATTTCCAGCATTCGTAGTTCGCAAAACGATTCAGGAACTGTAACCAATTGCCCCGCTCCAGCTAAATAAATTTCTTTTAAACCGACGATTTTCCCCATACTTTCCGGTAATTCCCTCAAATTATTTCGGTTTAAGTGAACAAACTTCAGCTGCTTACATTCTCCAAGTGTTTCAGGTAAACTATCCAACCAATTCATTTTCACTTGCAGCATTTCTAATTTCTGCAGCTGACCAATTTCCTTTGGTAAAGTGCGTAAGGCATTTTGATTTAAAATCAGTTGCTCCAAATTTTTCAACTGGCCTACTTCTTCCGGTAGTTCCGAAATTTCATTGTATTGAACGGATAGAATCTTCAGATTTTCAAGTTGCCCAATTTCCTTTGGCAGAGATGTTAAATTGTTTTTTCCAATATATAATTCTTCCAAAAGTTGCAGTTCCCCGATGCGATACGAAATAGAATCCAATTGATTTCCATAAAGGTGCAAAACTCTTATTTCTTTTCTGTCATATAATTCTGTAGGAAGTTCCGTAAGCTTTTGGCGGTTTAAATTGACTATGTCGTCCTGAATGAGCAGTACATTAAGTTCCCCGCAACTGGAAAAACAGAATGAAAAAAGGACAAGAAAACCAATAAATCGAAGCGACATTTTTAAAAAATTAATGAAAAATTAGGTTAAAAATTTTAAAGATGCTGAAAAAAAGGCTGATTTATCTTACTTTAGCAACGGATAGTGAATTAAGACGTCTGATAGGAAAGAACTTAAAAATAAAATTAAGCGTATGAAAATGTTAAAAGTATTATTGGTTGGGATTGCATTATTTGCAGGAGTAACTGCTGCTTCGGCGCAAGAAAAAAGTAAAAAAACGCCGGAACAACGTGCGGAAATGCACACAGAAAGATTAACCAACGTATTGGGTTTAAATGCCGATCAACGCACGAAAATTGCAGAATTCAATCTTGGAATAGCGTTAAAGAATGAATCCATTCGTAACAATCCGAATATTCCACAAGAAACAAAAATCAGTTCTTTGCAATCAAACAATGAAGCACGGAAAATGATGATTAAAACGGTTCTTACAGAAGAGCAAATCAAGAAATTTGAAGAACTAGAAGCTAAAAAAGAGGCAAATAAAGCAGAGAAAAAAGAAGCTAAATCTTCGAAAGATCCTGTTTTAGAAGAGCTATAAAATTTTATAATTCAAAAAAAAAGTCCGTTTATAGCGGACTTTTTTTTTGTTCTTATTTTTTGTGGTATTATTTTCCTATTTGAGCTTTTCAGCAAAAACCTTTTTAAACTTTTCTACTTTTGGTCGCACGACCGCTTGACAATACATGTTCTCAGGATTCCGCTCAAAATAATCTTTATGGTAAGCTTCCGCTTTGTAAAAATTCGACAAAGGAGAAATTTCCGATACAATTGGATTATCCCAGACTTTTTCTGCACTTAAACGCTCTTTGTACGCTTCTGAAATTCGTTTCTGTTCCGCATCGTGGTAAAATATAACCGAGCGGTATTGCGACCCAATGTCGTTGCCTTGTCTATTCAATTGCGTTGGATCGTGCACAAACCAAAATATTTCCAGCAATTCGTCAAATGAAATTTGTTCATCGTCAAAAATTACGCGCGCAACTTCCGCGTGCCCTGTATTCCCGCTACACACACTTTGGTATGTAGGATTTTCTTCCATTCCTCCTGAATATCCCGGAAAAACATCTATCACACCTTTCATTTGCGCATAACACGCTTCAATGCACCAAAAACATCCTGCTCCAAATGTCGCTTCTTTTACCATACTTTCATTTATAATTTATTTAAAACCAAGTCCAATTCACCATTGTTAAAACTACTAAATCCAACTTTAAACACTTGGATTATTTCCTTTTTACTTAAACTCATTAAACCATTAATTTGTTTTGTAATCCGAAAATAAAAATAAAATAGTATCGGTTTGCATATTCATTGGGCTTTAGGAGTACTTTTGTGGCATGATTAGAAAATATAGCCGTAATTTCTGGATTCTTTCCTTTGCAATGTTTCTTTTCATGATGAGTTTCAATCTCATTTTACCGGAATTAAATCAGTTTATCACCGATTTGGGAGGGAAAGAATACAAAGGTTGGATTATAACACTTTTCACCATTTCAGCAGCTATTTCAAGGCCATTTTCTGGAAAATTATCCGATACAATTGGCAGAAAAAAAGTAATGAATATAGGGATTTTTGTATGTTTCATTGTCTCGCTGCTATATCCTTTATCCTTTTCAATCTGGTTTTTTCTTGCCTTACGATTTCTGCATGGCTTCAGCGCAGGCTTTTTACCTACTGGTGCAACGGCTCTGGTAACGGATATTTTGCCGGCGGATAAACGCGGACAAGCAATGGGAATTTGGGGAACATTCATTTCCATTGGGATTGGTTTTGGTCAATTGGTTGGTTCGTGGTTATATCTGAATTTCGGGATGAATAATTTATTTATGGTAGCAGCTGGAATTGCAGTTCTATCCGGAATATTAATACAATATGTTCGGGAAACATTGGAAAACAAACAAAAATTTGAACCGAAACTACTAAAAGTTAATTGGAAAGATGTTTTTGACCCAAGTGTTTTACCGGCAGCAATCGTTATGTTTTTGACAGCAACTTCCTCCGGAATTATTTTTGTTTTAACACCAGATATGTCTTCGTTTATTGGTATTGAAAATAAAGGTTATTTCTTTGGTATTTATGTTATTTCAACCATTCTAATTCGACTATTTACAAGTTCCTTATCGGACAAAATAGGCAGAAGGAAGACGCTCATTATAGGTATTTCGGTATTAATTATAAGCATGTTACTGATTGGTTTTTCTGACTCTTTTTCAATTTATACCGCAGCAGCGATTGTTTTTGGTCTTGCAACTGGAATTTCAAGTCCAACATTATTCGCTTGGACGGCAGACTTATCGCATAAAGATCGCAGAGGAGTTGGCGCCGGAACAATGTTCATTGCGCTGGAATTTGGAATTATGTTTGGTTCCCTTTCCACCATTTTCACTTACAAAAACACAATTTCTTCTGTTCCCTACGCGTTTTTGGTTGGTGTTTTGTTGGCGGTATTCGCTTTG
Source organism: Crocinitomicaceae bacterium (assembly GCA_044354635.1). Classification (GTDB taxonomy): domain Bacteria; phylum Bacteroidota; class Bacteroidia; order Flavobacteriales_D; family Crocinitomicaceae; genus M0103. The sequence continues at coordinate 5,437 of JBIKZR010000093.1, forward strand.
ATTTACTTAATTTGGCACTTAAACAAACGTCATTCAACTACTTGATTATCTGACCTTAGGTATCTTTTAATAAAATAATGTCCGAGGTAAATAAACGGCGTTAACGAAATTGCAATTAGTACTTTTAGAAAATAGTTTGTTGGTGCAATTTCCCAAAACGCACTAAACGATAAGGAACCGGGTAAGACGAATCCGATATATAAAACAATAAACGTGTCTACCAATTGGGAAATCGCAGTACTTCCGGTGCTTCGCAGCCAAATAAACCGATTGCCAGTTTTTCTTTTAATCCAATGAAAAAGAGAAGCATCCAATAATTGAGAAACGAGAAAGGCAGCGATACTTCCAACAATTACCATTTGTGCCTGACCGAAAACTTTAGAAAAATCAGAATCACTTGCCAAGTTGGAACCGGGAATAACTTTGGCTGGTAAACTAAGTGCAATCGAAACTATGATAAAGCAATAAGCAATTAAAACTGCCGTGATCCAGGAAACTCTGCGCACTGCTTTTTCACCGTAGAATTCGTTGAGAAGATCCGTAAGAATAAATACTACAGGCCAGGGAATTACGCCAACAATTGTAACAAAAGGTCCCATTTTCAAATCCCCTAAAGAAAAAGACAATGGAATTTCAATGAGTTTATTACTGATTAATTCCGCTGTGATTGCGTTGGTAACGAATAATCCAACGAGAAAAACAAATAGCCATTGTCTACGCTGATTTGATTTTGATCCTACTAATTGATTTTCCAAAAGACATTGATTTTAAACAGAAAGAATATAAATCAAACAAGAGAATAAGCGAATAGTTTAGGGAAACATTATTTTTTTATTCCGTAATCCAAGCGTTTTGCTTTAATAAATCTTGGAACGTAGTATTTACTGGTTTTAAAATTATCTACTACTACGCCGCGGGAAGTGGAGGAATGAATGAATTTTATAGCATCTGGTGTCACTTCAATTACCATTGCAACGTGTCCAACTTGCATGGAATTCGCATTACTTCCTTTGAAAAACATAAGATCTCCCGGTTGGATTTCTGCAAGTTTAACGGTTTGTCCAAATTCTGCTAAACCATAACTCGTTCGCGTGAGTTGAAAACCAAAATTTCCAAAAACATAATTAATGAACCCGGAACAATCAAAACCAGATGGTGTTGTTCCTGCATAGCGATAAGGCGTTCCAAGAAATTTTTTGGCAAAAGAAATTAACTCGTCTACTTGCTGACTATTCTTTTTAACCAATGTATCGGCAGTACGCAACGTATCGGAAAAAGATGGAGAAACAAGAACTTGTTTTTCAACCGTTTGACCAAATGAACTTAATGAGATAAAACACCCAAAAAGGAACAAATATTTTACTATGAATTGTTTACCTTGCATTGCGTTTGCAAAAATATAACTATTTTCGGGATTCAATGAATTTTACATGTTGGAAAAAATAGCACTAAATAATCTTACAAAGTTATATTACACGATTGGTGAAGTCGCTGATATGTTTAGCGTAAACACTTCTTTAATAAGGTTTTGGGAAAAAGAATTCAACATCATACAGCCAAAGAAAAGCAAGAAGGGAAACCGCATGTTTACCCAAAAAGACATTGAAAATTTTAACAAGATTTATAATTTAGTTAAAATAGACGGCCATACATTG
>JBIKZR010000094.1:0-7079 GCA_044354635.1 Crocinitomicaceae bacterium
TATCTGCTGATAAATGATGCGTCCGTTATCAATACAATCGATTGAATGAAACTGGAAACCATCAAGGGAACAGCAACACGCAAAATTGTTTTGTATTTTAAATCGAGCATGGTTAATAGGTGGAATTTGGCACGAATGAACTTTTGTTTTTCAATTACTAATCTACTTGAATTACTAATCCTTTCAAATATTCGCCTTCTGGGTGAAATGCATTGATGGGATGATCTGCGGGCTGGTGCAATTGTTCAATGATTCTAACATTTCTTCCCGCTTCAATCGCAGCTGCAATAATGGTATTGGTGAACATCGATTTATCGACAACTTGAGAGCAAGAAAATGTAAAAATTAATCCTCCAGGTTTTATCTGTCGAATTGCATGTGCATTTAAACGTTTGTAACCTTGAATTGCCTTGTGGCGCTTTTCACGGTGTTTTGCAAAAGCAGGTGGATCCAGCACAATGATATCGTAATCTTCTGGTAAATTTTTCATGTATTCCATTGCATCGGCAACGATTGACTCGTGCTTTTCCTGAAAATCATTCAAAGTGACATTTTCTTCTGTTAACTGAATAGCTTTTTTTGAACTATCCAAAGAATGAACTAGAGTAGCGCCATTTTTTATCGCAAGTAAACTGAAGCCACCGGAATAACAGAAGGTGTTCAATACTTTTTTTCTATGGGAATATTTTCCTAAAAGGTTTCTGTTTTCACGTTGGTCAATGAAAAAACCGGTTTTTTGTCCTGTAACCCAATCAATATGCAATTTGACGCCATGTTCTAGCGCCAAATGTGGCGTTTCACACGTTCCATAAACGTATTCGTCCACTACTTCAGCACGATTTGGCAAGGTATCAGAGGATTTGGAATAAATTGCCGTTAATCCTGCTCCAAAGGACTTTTTCAATCCCTCTACAATTGCTGGAATGGAAGTAAACATGCCAATACTATGGCATTGAACAACTGCAACTCCTTGGTAGAAATCAACGATTAATCCGGGAAGTGAATCTCCTTCGCCATGTACCAAGCGACAAACAGTATTTGTTTCCGTTAATAAATTTAAGTTTTTCCGCAATTGAACAGCATTTTCTATTGCCTTTATAAAAAAGGATTCATCAATTTCTGTGTCTTCAAAGGAAAGAACGCGCACCGCAATAGTTGCATGCTGAAAATGTCCGCGCGCAAGGAAATTCCCTTTGTGGTCTTCCACTGTAACGGTTTCCCCATCCTTCAATTCATCTGTGTTGCTTTGAATTGCTCCGGAAAAAATCCATGGATGGCGACGTAAGATGGAATCAACTTTATGTTTGTGAATATGCAGGGTTTTCAATGGTTTTAAGATTAACGGTGAATTAAAAGCCCAAAAGTAACAAAAGGATGTGGATTCTCTCTTTTGTTTCCTGTTATTACTCTTCGGAAAGTATGTATTTTTGTGTTTATTAGTTTAAAAATGACTACAAACAGAATAATTCTCTTTCCATGCAATGTACACTACACGTTTATTTATTGAATGAAAATTTCTCTCCGGAACATGCCGAAGCGCACCATGAAGGACAGGAATCTGAAAATAATTTGAAGTATGAATGGGAAGATGAAATTGCCATTACCTCTGATGTTACTGAGGTAATTCTGCATGAAAACGCGCAATTTCCATTAGTGGGAGAATTACCGGATGGAACGCCGTTTGAACATGAGGTGGAAAAAATGTGTTTGTTTGAAATCCAATCTTCCGATGCGCCAACTGCTTATATCGGCGCTTCGATGAGTATTTTAGAAAACCATGAATTAATCAAAGAAGTGGATAAAATTACCTTGCGTATCTTTTTAAAGGATTACGAACCAATGGCAAATCCGATGCCGGGAATTTATATCGCTTCGAAAGAATTTCCAAAAGCATTGGTGTTTTAATGTTACACGTAACCGATATTCAGTTAAAATTCGACCGGGTAATTCTTGAATCGATAACGATGCATTTGCGTGCAGGTGAAATTATTGGCATTGTTGGAAAAAGCGGAGCTGGAAAAACATCGCTGTTAAAAATCATGGGTGGTTTGCTCGATCCAACCAGTGGGACAGTTTCTTTAGAAGGTAAAAAAGTAATTGGTCCGAGTGTGAAATTAGTTCCTGGTCATCCTGAAATCCAACTGGTAAACCAAGATTTTCAGCTGGATATTTACCATACTGTGGAAGAAAATATTCGGGAGAAAATAATGTATTTACCCCGAAAAGAACGCGACAACTTCGTGGATGAATTAGTGAATTTGATGGAATTGGAACTTGTTCGAAAGCAAAAAGCCGTTACCTTATCTGGTGGCGAACAACAACGTTTGGCAATTGCACGTGCTCTAGCGTGTGAACCAAAAGTTTTGCTATTGGATGAGCCTTTTGTTCATTTGGACGGACGTTTACGCAGTAAAATAGCCAATTATTTACTCCAATTGAAAGATATTCGCGGAATGAGTTTAGTGCTAGTTTCACACGATGGTTCTGAAGTTTTAAGTTTGTGTGACACCATTTATTCAATGAAAAATGGAACAATTACGCGAAAAGGAAAACCACACTATTTGTATTACAAGCCAAAACGAATCGAAGAAGCAAAGTTGTTTGGAGCAATAAATTCCGTAAATTTAAAGGGTAAACGCACCTTGTTTCGACCGGATGAATACCTGATATCGGATATTTCTGAGGAAGGTCCGAATCTTCTAGAGGTAAAATTTGAGCGTTTTTTATTTACAGGACCGTTGTACGAAAATTACTTTAGAACACAGAACAACGAAAAAATTGTATTATTTAGTTTTAATTCTATGGAACATGTCCGAACAATCCGCATCCACAAAAAATACTAAACACCTAAGTCTTTCTGCAATCCCAGGTTTACTGAAGGAAGCAATTGTTGAATTTTTTCAGCGGGATGGATTATTTCACGGAGCTGCATTGGCTTATTATACCCTTTTCGCGATGGTTCCGCTATTTTATTTGAGTATTTCAGTGATTGGTAGATTTATTGGTCAGGATGTGATGCTACAAATCATCAGCGACCTTCTACAAAATAAAATTGGCATTCAAGATGTAAAAGGAATTATGGATTTCATGAAAGAATTAGACTTTGAAAAAGGAAATTTCTTTTTGGAATTTGTAAGTATAATTGCCTTGCTGGTAGCAAGTTCGGCTTTTGTAGTTTGCCTAAAAGCTAGTTTGAATGCATTTATGGGAATTAAACTACAATATTCCTCCAAACGCAAACAAGTATTATCTACCTTGCTGTTTCGAATCCTTTCTGTTGGCTATGTTGGGGTGATAACGGTCTTTATCATTCTGCTTTATTTTTTGCAAACAATTGTATTGACAATCAGCTCCTCCATCTTTGAAAATAGTGCGTTTTTCGGTGAAATATTTACTGGAATCGTGCAGCACGGGTTCGGTATTTTTAGTAATGTCGTGATTTTTTCTTTGGTTTTTAAATACGTTCACAATGGATTTGTTCCTTGGAAATTAGCTTTTGGTGGCGCCATTCTTACTTCTGTTTTACTTTATTTAGGGCAACTATTAATCCAGCATTACCTTTTTCATTTTTTCTTTATGGCAAATGGTGGTTTTGCAGGATCGTTGTTCATCATTCTAGCATGGGTGTATTATTCTTCGCAGATTATCTTTTTTGGTGCAAAATTTACTGCCGTTTATGCCAAACGAATAGGAAAACCAATACAATTTAAGGAGTGATTTTAGGTTTTAACACATCACTTATTGTCTATAATTACACCTTGTTTTTCTTTTTGATTAGTAATTTGTCAAAAAAATGCTTACTAATTAAGAATTTATTTTATCTTTGAAAAAAAGTAAAATAGGGTACGATGCAAATTGGAAATAATCTCAAGCTATTGCGGAAGCGATTAAAGAAATCGCAAGAGGAAGTTGCGCAGGAATTAAATTTAACGCGTTCCACCTATAGTGGTTATGAAAACGAAGTTGCTCAGCCGAGTTTGGATGGTTTAATTGCTTTCAGTGATTATTACAAGGTTCCAATAGATGATTTAGTGCGCAAGGATTTTGAATCCCTTTCCGAAACCGAATGGGTGCGCATGGATCAAGGCTTGTATGCGGATGTTAAAGGTCAAAAATTGCGCGTTTTAACAGCAATGGTGAATGAAAACGATGAGGAAGTTATTGAAATGATTCCCTTGAAAGCAAGTGCGGGTTACACTTCAGGATACGCTGATCCGGATTATCTGAAAGTTTTACCAACATTTCATTTACCGTTTTTATCTAAAAATAAAAAATACCGTTCTTTTCCAATTATAGGAGATTCGATGCCGCCTGTTGGTGAAGGATCACAAGTTGTAGCTGAATATGTTCAGAATTGGATGACAATTCGTTCCGGAACGCCATGTATCGTAGTTACTAAAGAAGAGGGAATCGTTTTTAAAGTTGTACATAACTTGTTGGATTCCAGTCAGTCTTTTCAGTTGTGTTCAACCAATACTTTTTACAAACCATATTTGGTGCACGCCAATGATATTTTGGAAATCTGGAAATTTGTGAATTATATTTCTCCCGAATTAAAAGATGTTCGCATGGATGATAACGATCTCAGCAAATCCATTCAGGATCTTCAAAAAGAAATTCACGATTTGAAAATCGCTTTGACTAAATAGTTTTGATCTCTGAAAGTCAGCTTTCAAAAGATTTCAATGGAGAAATATAATGGAGATTGGAGCTGTTCAATTAGAATGTAAGAATATTCTTATTTAACTTTGAATTTTCCATCAAAAGCTTCAATTTTTTCTTCTAAAATCAATTCCTTCAAAGCATTTTTTATCTGCTCGCTGCTAGTATTTGTTTTTTCTATGCAATCCTCTAAGGTTTGCATGTTTTGCAAAAATGGCAATAAAATTTCTTTCAATTCTTTTGTTCTGTAAGTCGTTTTAGAATTGTTTTTACACACATCGCATTTTCCACACGGCTCGGATTCTTGTCCGAAATACTTTAATAATTGAACTGATCTACAAATTGGTAGCTCGATAAATTGGAGCGCTTTTTCTAGTTTCTGTTCCGCATTTTGTTTTCGGTAAGTATATACTTCCGCAGAAATGGAAAGGTAATCGTCTGGTAAGCGCTCGTGCGTTAATGTTACAGTTGGAAGTGAACTCTTCCAGGAGATATCTAGAACGCCATATTTTTCCAGTTGCTTCAATTGGTTTTCCAATTCCATCGCGTTGATTGCGAGACGTGTGCAGAATTCTTTCTCGTGAATTTCAAAATACTGCTCAAAAATCCCGGCATAACTTCTGGAAAGCAAGGTTGTAAGCCCTAGAAATTTTGAATGCTGGATCTGAAAGTTATACAGTTCTTTATTTCCTATAGCGTACTTCACTTTTGTCGGATGAAAAACGCCTTCTGAAAACACCAAATCATTGTTCATTTCCAGTATTTTAAGCGAATTGTATGCCTGCAGAGGATTTAGTTGAAATGCGCTACACAATTTAGCAATCTCAAAAGGATACGATTCGTCCTTTCCTGAACCAATGGCAATTTTCAGGAAATTACACACAGCACGATAGGTTGTTTTTATAGTTGTAATCTCAGGAAATTGCTGCTTTATGCGCTCCTGCAAGATAGTTAAATCTTGTTTTTCCCAAAATACAATAGCGCGGGATTCTTTCCCGTCGCGACCAGCTCGGCCAGCTTCCTGAAAATAAGCTTCCAAAGTTGGCGGAAATTCATAATGCAAAACAAAGCGTACATCTGGCTTGTCAATTCCCATTCCAAATGCGTTGGTGGAAACCATCACTTTTATTTTGTCGGTTAACCAATCTTTCAGCATGCGTTCCCGATCTTCCTTTGTCATGCCACCATGGTAAACCCCAACACTAATTCGATTGGCTTGGAGTATTCGGGCAACATCTTTCACACTTTTACGCGTTTGACAATAGACAATTCCACAAAAATTATCGTGGGACTTACAATAGTTTACAATTGCAACTAATTTATTTTCAGACTCTTGTGTTTCATAACTTAAATTAGAACGTTCAAAGGAAGCTTCAAATATTTTCGGGCTTTTTAACTGTAATTGTTTTAAAATATCTGCTCTTACTTTATCCGTGGCGGTCGCTGTAAGCGCAATAATTGGAACATCCGGATGGATTTCGCGCAATTTGTAAATTTCTTTAAAAGCAGGTCGAAAATCATGCCCCCATTCTGAAATACAATGCGCTTCGTCGACCACTATTAGCCCAACATTCATTCCTTTGAAGCGTTCTAGAAATAATTTGGATTGAATGCGTTCCGGCGATGTATACAAAAAATCTAAGCCGCCAAATCGCGCATTGTCAAGCGTAATATCCATTTCTCGGTGACTCATTCCGCTTATAATTGACTTTGCTCGGATTCCTTTTGATTGTAAATTCGCAACTTGGTCCTGCATCAAAGCTATCAATGGCGAAATAACCAAGGTGATTCCTTCTCTTGCAATTCCTGGAACTTGAAAGCAAAGTGATTTCCCGCCACCTGTAGGCAACAACGCTAATGTGTCGTGACCATAGATGACGTTATCTACGATTTCTTCCTGCATCGGACGAAATCGGTCAAAACCCCAATACTTTTTTACTATTTCGCGACTTTTATCCATTCTTCCAATCAACTGTCAAAAATAAAGAAATTAATTTGTAGGAATGAATATATATACACTTTGTATGCTCAATCATTCTACTTATATTCGCAGCAAGAAATATACATTATGTTACAAGACATGCTTACAGTTAAAATTACGCCAACTTCCCATTCACACCTTGAATCCGTAGATTGGAATAATTTACCATTCGGAAAGATTTTTTCGGATCATATGCTGGTAATGGAATATGCGGATGGGGCTTGGCAACAGCCAGAAATTCTTCCATTTGGAAATATTTCAATTCATCCTGCAACTTCGGCAATCCATTATGGCCAGTCGATTTTTGAGGGAATGAAAGCAAATAAAACGGAAGCAGGAGATGTTTTGATTTTTCGTCCGGATATGAATGCAAAGCGTTTTATCGAATCTTCTGAAAGAATGTGTATGCCAATAATTCCGGAGGAAATGTTCATTG
>JBIKZR010000095.1:0-6953 GCA_044354635.1 Crocinitomicaceae bacterium
AATTTGCCTCAAAGATAATTAATATATAAATTTTTAAACCTAAAAATCAGTTAAATATTTCAATGCCTTTGTGCTTGGTCGTAATTCTTCTGTTTTGGTGTGGATTGGATTTGGAAATTTTTCGATTGTGCGGGTGTCTTGTTTATTTTGGCATGCTATGGAATTTGCTTTAACGGAAGACGTTAATAGTAATATATAATTTGTTCGTTCCAACCCTCAATATTTAGAGTGGTCTGATTTTGTCCTTCAATTTGAAAAGGCGTCAAGTCAAAAGATTTTGTTTTTTGGAATACAGCAAGACATTCTTGATTGTTTATTAATTCAACTTTCACTGCTCTTTGCAATGGATAAACCGTGTAAAATGCATCAGTACTGTATAAATTCATTTGCCACTGCTCTGCATTACAGCCACTGGATCCTAAAGTTATTTCTAGACAATTTTCATTTAGAATTACGTTTGAAATGCCGTAATTTGAAGTGCTAATTTGGCTAAAAACCGATTCAGCGATAACTTCTGAATTTGAATCGCAGGTTTCGTTTGTAGCATTGCTATGTTCAGAACAAGAAATAAATAGTATTACAAATAGTGCGACAAATTTCATTACGTTTTTCATATTATTTATTTTAGAGTACACTTCAAATTTAAACATTTATTTTTAATGCCAAGCGAAAGATTCTTTTTAGTCCAGCAGCGATCGTTGGCTGCCTCAAAGTCATGAGACTTTGCGGAGCTGGGCGCACGGATTACAAATCCGCGCTATCGGGGGGATGGTTACCTCAAAGTCAGGAGACTTTGCGGAGCTGGGGTTAAAGAACTTTGCTTATAAAAAAACGGTTTTTGACTAAAGCCAAAAACCGCTATTGAATATATGCATTGGTGCATGTAGTTTTTCTACTAATTTTGAAGTAATTGATAATTTTATTTATTGTTTAATCAAAATCAAATCTTCTGGAAAAGTAAATCCACTTGGTTGTTTCTTCCCATCGTAACGCCAAATTTTCCATTCTGCTTGTGTTGGAGATAATAATGTAAATTCCAGATTACAATGGGCGTTTTTTTTCAAATCCGTTATTCTAAATAATTTTGTATAATCAGTATCATATCCACTCCCACGAATAAGATAATATGAATACCCTAAAACATTTTGATTGTTTAGATTTACATTTAAAGAATTATGTTTTTCAATGCCATTGCTGTCTACAAATCTGTATTTGCCTACCAGCATATCAGAATAATAATCTCCGTTATAGACCATCTCTATTTTTAAAAACTGTATTTCGAGGATAGAATTCCCGTTTACCCACTTCCAAGTGCCCAAAAATGGTGCAAATTTGTTTTCAACATCTTTTAGATAACAACCTTGTGTCAGTTCAATGTTGCCATTATCGTCATTCTCCCAATCTACAGTAGATATAATTGGGCTTTGAGCTTTGCAACTGTATGTGAATAATACTATTAGAGTTATAAATAAATTTTTCATTTTGTTGTTGTTTTATAAATTAATTACAAGGTGTTGGTGTTCCTGATTTGTTTATTTTTTCCCACTGTGTGAAACTATCATTGGTTTGAAATAGAGAAAGACCTAAATCAAAATTTTCTAAAAACTCGGCGAATTTCTTTTAATTATTTTATTTAATGTCTGATTTTGTTTTTTTTTGGTAGTATTGCCACCAAAGCTAAAAGTAAAAAATTAAAATAGCGGAAATATATAACTAACCTTTTGATAGATAACTTTACTTTGCTTATAAAAAAACGGTTTTTGACTAATGCCAAAAACCGCTATTGAATATACGCATCGTTGCAAGTAGTTTTTTTAAATTTTAACCATAAAAAAATCATTAATTGGAAGAAAGATTGGATTATCTGATTCCCATGGTTGTTGAGATGCTGCTGAAATACTCAGCTGTACTTGTATGCCTTCTACACCATTGACAACTTTTTTTGCAATGAATAGTTCAGCTGCTTTTTTATTTACCCTATCAGATATATAACCTCTTAACCATTTAGTATTAGGCAAACAATCTGGGCAAAAAGTTGGATTGCCATTATTTATCCAATCAGCTTGTACTCTTGCTGGATTATCATCGCTTGCCATAGGGTCATTTAAATAATTGACTACAACACCATTTTTAACATATTTATAAGACCCTTTTAGTAAATCTGTCCACCAATAATTATTATTGTTTTCCATTACCTTTTTTTCTAAAACTAGTTTAAAATAAAAATCCGTTCCGCTATATTCATAAGTGCCTTCAAAACCATCAAGAACATTATTAAAATCTTTGTAATAAACATCTTGTTCTACACCACCTCTGTTTTCTAGAGGTTTTGTTATGGTTTGCGAAAACAGTATATTGTTAACTATGATTGCTATTATTGTGATTATTTTTTTCATTTTTATATTTTTAATTGTTACAAGGTTTTAACTCTAATTGATTTGTAGAATTGTTTATCACTAATTCTTTCCATTGGTTGTTTTCTAATTGGTATAAAGACAAACCATAGTTGCTAAACTTTTGTAGAAAAAACTGTGCCAAATTGTTTTTATTTGCTACATAGTCCCCTCCTAAATCTCTTTGAATTGCTTTAATTTTTTCTTGTTCATCTGTAATACCATTCCATTTAGGACTATTCCATTCATTGTTTAGGGCTTGGGAAAGGGCATTTACATCTTTTATTTTTAATGTATATACGTTATAATCGTTTAAATTTAAGGGGTTTGGAGCAAGAATTGTCATTGAAACTTCTGATTTCATAACAGAAGTTAATTCATCATAAGCGTCTTTTAATGTTCTAATATCTAACCATGAAAATATACCTGCTGCTGCTTCTTGGTCTTTTGGGTGCAAATGAATGGAGGAGTACCATAAAGTACCAATATTTATTTTTACCATTGTAGGGCCACCTTCTTTGTATATGGCATTATAATTACCAAAAGCTGTGTAGTCATCTGTGGCAGGGTCATATTGAGGAGTTTTTCTAAAAGAATAAGATACTTCGTTTTTTTGTCCCTGTTGATGCTTTGTTACTAAATCGTTAATATATAGATTAAGGTTTTGTTTGTCAGGGTCTAACATATCTGTTAGCTTATTACAATTATTGTCACTAATACAATCAGATAAAGTGCCATTATTTGCACTAATACATTCACAGACTTCTATAGAATACCCATTAAGTATACACATTTCATAAGGGCTTAACAAGCAATCTCCGTTTAGGTCACCTGTTATGCGTTCAGTACATTCTTCGGGCTTAATCATTCCAGCAATAGAAGTATCACTACCAGAACTTGGACTTGATGGACCACCTCCATTGAACCCTCCAGTATTTGAAGGCGGATTGTTGTTACCGTAACCGTAATTTTGGCAAATATAGTATGGTATTTGATGGTAACCTGGGGAATATGGACTATTTGTGTTACAACCTGAACAGTTTTGCCAAGGCCAATCGCCACAACCACATTGATAAGGCACTTCTTTAATAGAAACAATAACAATACCGCCACAATTCGTTGGATAGTATGGGCTGCCTTGTGGTGAATAATTGCCACCGCCACCAGGTCCTACACCTAAATCATGGTTATTGTTGCCTAAATCATTATCAAATAGTTCTTCTGGTTCTGTATATTGAGTTAAAAGATTTAGTCTAGCAGAACTAATATTACCTTGAAAAGATTCATTTTTATTGTTTAGCCAAAATTCAGTAGGAGTATATTTAGTAATAAACATACTTGACTCACCATTTTTATATTCCATAGTTAAATTATAGAAAACCAAACTATCTTGCTGGCTAATTACCTCCATGGTATAGGATGTATAATTACCCAAAGTAACTTCTTTAACGACATCAGTAACAATTGTTAAACCAGATGTTTGTGTTGTTGTTCTAGCTTGAAAATTTGATTGAAAACGTGATTTTAAATATGGTTCTATTTTGAAATTATTTTTAAGCAATCTAAATGTTTCTCCAGCTTCTTCATAAGGAACAGTTTTAACAACAGGAATAGATTTATTGTTATCTTGCTCTTTCTTTATTAAATCTTCTTCTAATGAGCAACCTACAAAAGTTGATCCTATAAGCATTAATAAAATTAGTTTTTTTAATTGTTCTTTCATTTGCGATACGTTTTTAAGTTAATATTGGTTAAAATTACTTGCAACTCATTTATACCAGCCATAAAATGTCTACAATCTACCCTAAAAGGGTTGGCTTTGTGCCATAATAAGCACCGTTATATTTTCCCTACTCTTTGTTACAGTTTTCGGTTGCCCTGTCATTGCGAGGTACAAAGCAATCTGTTGCGGTTACAAACCCCTCCGTTGAGGTTCGCAAATGATAATTTGTGCTTCTAGAATGATAATTTATGCTTCTAGAATGATAATTTTGGTTTCTTTACCCCGAATTAAGGTTCTTTAACCCTAAATTATCATTATTTTACCGCAACAGATGTATTTTTAACCGCAACCACGCTTTAATTTACTTAGCTCCGCAAAGCCGGGAGACTTTGCGGAGTGAGGTTAGTTCTTTACTTTATAACATTTGTTTTCTGCACATCATTATATCCTTCTTTAAAACTATTTAAATTATTTTTCCAACCCCAAACCAAGTCAATAATAATAATTGTTAGCATTCCTATTAAAAAAAATTTCAAGTCTCGATTGTTAATAGTGGTTTTCATTATACTAATTTTTAGATATTTGAATATTAAAATTATGTTTATTTATCCATCACAAATAAAACAATCCAAAAATAAAAAGTGTACCTATTTTATACCTCAAGTATTGATAATAGATATTATTTTTAGTGAAATAGTAAAATTTAACATTTAGAGAGCGTTTTTTGTTGCTGGTTATTGTTTGAAGAGTGCATTTATTGTCATTCCGACAAAGGAGGAATCACATAATGCGTTTTCTCGTTCCTCAAAATGACAAACGGATTAGGGGTTGCTGTTTGTGTTGCGTTTTCTAGTAACTGGAAAATCATTACTTTTGTTGAAAATTCAACCGATGGAAGAAATTATTGCGTATTTTCCAAACTTGACCGAAAGGCAACTCCAGCAGTTTCGGCAGTTAGAGGCCCTTTATTTTGATTGGAATTCCAAAATCAATGTAATTTCTCGCAAAGATATTGATCAATTGTACGTTAAACATGTGTTGCATTCTTTGGCTATTGCCAAAATTCAAAAGTTTGAACCAGGAACTTATATTTTGGACGTAGGAACTGGCGGTGGTTTTCCTGGAATTCCCTTGGCCATTCTTTTTCCTGAAACCCGTTTTTATTTGATTGATGTTATTTTGAAGAAAATAAATGTCGTAAAAGCCGTAGCCGAAGCCTTGGAACTAAAAAATGTAAAAGCCGAACAAATTCGCGCTGAAAATGTTATAGGCGATTTTGATTTTATTGTAAGTCGCGCCGTAACCAACATGCCTGATTTTGTTTCGTGGATAAAAGACAAAATCAAAAAACAGCACAAACACGAATTGAAAAACGGAATTTTATACCTTAAAGGGGGTGATTTAACCAAAGAATTGGCCGCTTTCCCTCAGGCAACCGAATTCAATATTTCTGATTTGTTTGCCGATGAATTTTTTGAAACAAAGAAAGTGGTGCATTTGCCTCTGAAGTTTAAGGCGTAAAATTTTCTCGAAAGTCTTAACGTTTAACGTTTTATAATATAAAAAAAACCGAATCATTGATTCGGCTTTTTCGTTTTATATTTCCTAAGAATATTATTCTCCCAAAAACGGATATCTATAATCTTCTGGCGTTACAAACGTTTCTTTAATGGTTCTTGGGGAAGCCCAACGCAATAAATTCAGTGCCGAACCTGCTTTGTCATTGGTTCCAGAAGCTCTTGCGCCTCCAAAAGGTTGCATTCCTACAACAGCTCCAGTTGGTTTGTCATTGACATAAAAATTTCCTGCGGCATTTTGTAATGCGATTGTTGCTTGTTCAATGGCATAGCGGTCTTGACTAAAAACGGCGCCAGTTAACGCATATTCAGAAGTTTCGTCCACAAGTTTTAAAGTGTTTTCCCATTGAGCGTCATCATAAACATAAATGGTCATCACGGGTCCGAATAATTCGGTTTCCATTGTGGCATATTTTGGATTGGTGGTAACAATTACCGTTGGTTCAATAAAGTATCCGACCGATTTGTCGTAATTTCCACCGAGAATGATTTCGGCATCGGAATCTTTTTTGGCTTGTTCTATAAAACGAACCAATTTATCAAAAGAACCTTCATGAATTACGGCGGTTACAAAATTACTTAAGTCTTCTGGCGAACCCATTTTCATGGATTTTACATCGGTAATTAGTTGTTCTTTTATTGCTGGCCACAAACTTTTTGGCAAATACGCTCTTGAAGCGGCCGAACATTTTTGTCCTTGAAATTCAAAGGCGCCACGAGTAATTCCTGTAGTCACTTGTTTTATATTGGCACTGGAATGCGCAACGATGAAATCTTTCCCGCCTGTTTCGCCAACAATTCTTGGATAGGTTTTGTAATGGTGGATGTTGGTTCCGATTTTTGCCCAAATGCCTTTGAAAACATGGGTTGAACCTGTAAAATGAACTCCTGCAAAATCACGACTTTCTAAAACGGTGTTGGTAATCATTTCGGCATCGCCAAAAACAACATTAATAACGCCATCTGGAACCCCAGCTTCTTTAAAAATATCGATAATAATTTTGGCTGAAAAAACTTGGCTGTCGCTTGGTTTCCATACAACAACATTTCCCATCATGGCAGCACTTGCAGGTAAATTGGCGGCAATTGCGGTAAAGTTGAACGGTGTAATTGCATATACAAATCCTTCCAAAGGACGGTATTCCAAACGGTTCCAAACCGTTGAATCCGAATTGGGTTGGTCGTTATAAATTTGAGTCATAAACTCAACATTGAAACGCAAAAAGTCAATCAATTCGCAGGAAGCGTCAATTTCGGCCT
>JBIKZR010000096.1:0-6779 GCA_044354635.1 Crocinitomicaceae bacterium
CACTCTATCCACTCTATCCATTAGCAACATTATAAGCACATCTGCTTCTTCAGGGGGTACTGTTACAAACAACGGAGGAACGCCCGTTACACAAAGAGGTGTTGTTTGGAGTACAAACCCCAATCCAACAACGGCGAATAACACAACTAATGATGGCAGTGGTGCGGGAAGTTTTAATAGCAACCTATCTGGCTTAACAGAAAACACCATCTATTATGTTAGGGCTTATGCTACAAACAGCGCAGGAACTGCTTATGGAAATGAGGTGAGTTTTACAACGACTGTTGGAATAATTACCACCCCAGGAGCGGGTGTTACCTTTGCAGACTATACATACTCAAGTATTATTTTAGGCAATGGCCAAGAATGGATGGCAGAAAATCTAAGAACTACTGTTTACGCTAATGGTGATTCAATTCCAAACATAACAGATAACACTCAATGGGCTAATTTAACCACAGGTGCATGGGTGCATTACAATAACGACAGCCAATACGAAAACCCTTATGGTAAATTGTATAACTGGTACACTGTGAACGACCCACGCAATGTATGTCCTGTGGGATGGCACATCCCTGCCGATGGGGAATGGACTGTATTAACAGATTATATTGGTGGCGTTGCTGTTGCTGGAGGAAAAATGAAAACTACTGGCACTCAGTATTGGCAAAGCCCCAATATTAATGCTACAAATGAAAGTGGTTTTTCGGGTCAACCAGCTGGGAGTAGAATTGATGATGGAACATTCTATTTAATATTAAGCCATGGTGGCTTTTGGAGCAATTCTGAGAATGATGTCAATAATTCATTGGTTCGTATTCTTTATTATAACAATGGTGATGTACTTAATGATATTAATGCTAAGAAGAATGGCTTGTCAGTTCGTTGTCTTAGAGATTAATTTTTTCGAAAAGCAAATACATAGCCAAGTAAACTGTAGCTTTGCTTAGCAGAGCAAAAATTATAGAATAACTCATTTGATAATTTATCGCTTTGCAGTATTTTTTAGAAGAACCAACAATACGCTAACAGCGTTTTAGCCATATTGCCTTGCCCACTCACATGCGTGGCTAAACAATGCAAAATCGCCTACTGCAAAACCGTTAGCAGTAATTGAAGCAAGACAGCAGATAACAACCAAAAAATGATAAGACAACTATTTTTTTTCCTTTTACTAATACCAAGTTTGACAATATTTGGACAAGTTGAGAAAGCAGCTGTATTATATAAAACCATCAAAGAAAAAGACAGCCTTCTTTTTAATCTTGGGTTTAATAACTGTGACATCAAGCAATTTGAAAATCTTGTAAGTGAAAACTTTGAATTCTATCACGATCAAGCAGGAATTACAAATTCAAAAGCAGCATTTATTTCAGGAATTAAAAACGGAGTTTGTACATTAACTTACAAACCCAAAAGAGTGCTCGCCGAGAATAAAATGGAAGTTTATCCATTAGAAAAAAATGGTGTTTTATATGGTGCAATTCAAACAGGAATTCACAATTTTTATGCAGTTGAAAGTAATAAATTTGAATATCTTTCAAGCGTTGCAAAATATACACATGTTTGGATTTTAGAGAATGGGGATTTCAAATTATCAAAAGGATTAAGCTACGACCATAAAGATTTTGATAAGCCATTTAATCATGAACTTTTGTTTATTGACAAAAACGAAACGGGAAGATGGCTAAAACATAAACATATTCCTGCATTGGGTATTGGTTTTATAAAAGATGGTGAAATTGAGCAAATAAGTGTATTTGGAGAATTACAATCAAACAAACCCGCGCCAATAAATACAATGTGGAATGTTGCATCAATGGCAAAGCCCATTACTGCAATGGTTGCCTTAAAATTAATAAATGCAGGGAAATGGGATTTAGACGAACCCGTTTATAAATATTATACCGACCCAGATATTGCAGAAGACCAAAGAGCCAAGTTATTGACAACAAGAATAATATTAAGCCATCAAACTGGTTTTCCAAATTGGAGAGGTAATAATAAAGACGGTAAATTATCCTTTGAATTTGAGCCTGGAACAAAATACCAATATTCTGGTGAAGGTTATGAATACTTACGAAAAGCCATAGAAAAGAAGTTTCAGAAGCCATTAGAACAATTAGCCAATGAATTGATTTTTAAACCTCTAAAAATGAAGGACACTAGATTTGTTTGGGATGAGAAAATGGATTCAACAAGGTTCGCAAAGTGGCATAATGAAAAAGGGGAACTTTATGAAACACAGAAAAATACAACTGCCAATGCGGCAGACAATTTGCTTACAACAGTGGAAGATTATTCTAAGTTTTTGGTTCATCTATTGAATGGATCCGGCTTATCTGACGAATTATACAAAGAAATGATAGCTGACCAAGTTAGAATTAATACTTACAAACATTTTGGCTTAGGTTGGTGGGTAGATGAAAATATAAACGAAAATAAAGACTTTGCTATTGTTCACGGTGGAGATGATATTGGTGTTCATACGATAGCCTTTATTATTCCAAATACAAAACAAGCACTATTAATTTTTACAAACAGCGACAACGGAACAGATGCTTTTGCGGAAATACTAGTGAAATTTTTAGGAAAAGACGGAGAAGGAATTCTTAATATTGAGATGAAATAATGGAATTAATAAGAAAAGCAAAATGCAAAAACTTCTAGACAACAAACATTATTTGTACCTTTTATTGACAATACTTGGGGGTGGACTTACTTTTTACTTTGCAGTGCTGGGTATTATTGAACACAAAGGCGAATTTGATAGTGTTGAGTTTATTACTAGTACATGGACAGACAGCTATTATTCCAAAAGCTTGACTTTTGACTTTTGGACAGGAACAATTGCAGGAACATTTTTTATACTATTGGAGGGGTTTCGACTAAAAATGAAGAGAATTTGGCTGTATCTTTTCTTGACGGTATGCGTTGCGTATGCATTCGGTTTTCCATTATTCTTGTTTATAAGGGAACTTCAATTAAGAAGACAGAAATGAAAAATACGGCATGTAACACGGATTTGGCAAAAGTGGCGTTTCAGTGCTCCACAGAGACATTTATGGTGAAAATCGCCAACTTCGCCATGCACGAAAACGTTAACGGTAACTCTATGACGACACCACAAACATTGAACTGACAACAATGAAATTAAAAACACTCTTATTTATTAGCATTCTCACCTTATTGACACCGTGCTTCGGGCAGTTAATAGATTGCTCAAACGTTGCAGTTTTAAGCGAACAAACTGCAAAGGGCGATACTGTAAAAAAACTTAGCGACCATTTATGGTATGTGTTTCAAGACAAGAAAAATAACTATTGGTATAGCAGCAATGGTGACGGTGTGTATCGTTATGATGGAAAAACTATTATCAATTTTACAACAAAAGATGGACTTGCCAGCGACACCATAAGACAAATTCAAGAAGATAAATTTGGCAATATATTTATTACAACTTTCGGTGGTATCAACAAATTTGACGGAAAAAAATTTACGACTTTAAAAGCTATCAAAAGTAAAGAATGGAAATTAGAACCAGATGATTTGTGGTTTAACCCTTTGGGAAAAAGAAACGAACACGGACCATATCGCTATGACGGAACAAACCTCTATAATTTAGAATTTCCAAAACATTATTTGCACGAGGAAATGATGCAAAGAGGAATCAATCCATTTTTTAGTCCTTACGAAGTCTATTGTATTTATAAAGACCGAAAAGGTGCAATGTGGTTTGGCACATCTGTTTTTGGTGCTTGTCGATTTGACGGAAATTCTATTAAATGGATGTACGAATACGATTTGACAATCGTTCCAGCAGGTGGATCATTTGGTATTCGTTCCATCTTTGAGGACAAAGAAGGCAGTTATTGGCTTTGTAACACTTGGCACAAGTATATTTTCGATTTTGAAAAGACACTAAAAAGCGACAGACTTCAATACCAGAAAATAGAAGGAATTGGAAACGCAAAAAATTTTGGCGGAGACGAATACATTTATTATTCATACATAATAGAAGATAATAATGGGAATATTTGGCTGACAACTTGGGACCAAGGAGTTTATAAATATGACGGAAAAAATATTTTAAATTACGCGGTAAAAGACGGCTTAAATAACGTTAATTTAATTTCAATGTATAAGGACAATCAAGGTAGCTTATGGCTCGGGACACCAGACAACGGAACATTTAAATTTAACGGAAATACATTCGAAAAATTTATACCGTAACACTACAACTAAATGCAGTTACACGCAGTAAGCAAAATGGTGCAACAATTACATTTAATAGAAAGCTTCGAACTTGCCTGCTTGATGTTTTGGAATTGAATTCAATTCATAATGCTTTCAACGAAGGTCTTGAATAATTTTGTAGTATTGATGTGCTACTTGACAATGCAGGTTATGGAGTATACGGACCATTAGTAATATTTAGTAGCGATAAAGTTGCAAGACAATTCAATACCAATGTTCTTGGACTTTTAGATGTTACTAAAGCCATTCTGCCTCATTTCAAAATAAAATAAACAATAAACCGCTTGTAAAATTGAATTTTCATACTCTTAAAAATGTTTTCTTTAATTTTATGTCCAGTAATGTAGTAGTTGGTGCTTAAACCTACCTGCGACTTTATTGGACAGAAGATAGAAAAACTAATAAAAAGCGCTAATGGAAACTTATAAAATTCAAATTATCGAGACTATTGTAGTAATTCTGGGATACTTCATCACCTATTACACCACTAAAGTATTCATAAACAATTCTTTAAAGCAGGCTCACTTGCAACGCGGCAGGAGAAAAATGATTATCAAAGCTGTTCATTTAGTATCTTTTTTGGCCGCCAGTATTTTGTTATCTGCTATCTGGGGACTTAAACAAAATGAAATTGCTGTTTTTGTTGGAACGCTTTTAACTGCATTAGGAATCGCATTTTTTGCGCAATGGTCCTTACTCTCAAATGTAACATCGAGCTTATTACTGTTTTTTAATCACCCGGTAAAAATTGGAGACACACTAAAAGTCTTAGATAAAGAGTATCCGTTTGAAGGTGAAGTTACAGATTTAACCTATTTTTTTGTTCATCTTAAATCCGCTAACGGGGAAATAATAACAATACCGAATTCTCTTTTATTACAAAAATCCGTTTCAGTTGTTGAAAAGAATAACACTTCTAAATCTAAAACGGAATGAGACAAGTAGTAATACCCATAATTATTATTTTTCTATGGACAAATAGAACTATGGCACAAACCACTGATTTGGGAAGTTGGAACATCCTAAATGTAAAATATAACTATACGGATAACCTCAGCTTTTTTGGAGAAGCACAACTCCGTTCTTTAAAATATTACAGTAACTTTCACTATTACGAATATAAGGGCGGTATTGATTACAAAGTTCACAAAAATGTTAAGTTGACCCTTGGCGCAGGTAGTTATCAAACGTACAAAGAAGGAGGCGATTTTGTTTTACCAAAAAACAATGCCGAATTTAGGCTTTGGCCACAACTAATTTTTTCTCAATCTATAGGAAAATTAAAGATAGAACAGCGCTATCGAGCAGAATTTAGATTTACCAGCAATGGCTATCGCAATAGGTTTAGGTATCGACTTGGGGTTTCTTATCCATTTGGTAAAGAAAAAAATGAATTCACACCATTTCAAATTAATGTTAGTAATGAACTATTTTTCACTAACAAGGAACCTTATTTTGAACGAAATAGATTGTTATTTGCATTTAATTACAAACCGCTAAAATCAACCACCCTTCAGGTTGGTTATTTACACCAATTCGATTATAAAATTAACGACGAAACAGGACGAGACTTTTTTGTAATAGGCTTCTACTACGATATTTTTAGGAAATCAACATCAAAACAAGAAGACGATCTTGAAATTAAAACCAATTAAGAACGCTTAAAAAACCAGCATATAGTAGAAAATTTGCGGGATTTTTTTTTGTATTGACGTTCAATATGTGCATTTAGAGAAACAAAAAACTTGCGTAAATTCGTAAACTGATTTGGGGATTATTCCAACCCCTCCAAAAAAACAGGGAAAAAATATTTTGATATGTATGAACGACTTATCTCCTTCTGAAAAACAACAGATTCAATTTGTTTCCAATTTTCAAGATCTTATTTCATCGCCTTTTTTTGGTGAAACAAATGCTATATGTTGGAATCGAACATTGGTGGGTGATTTTTCTGAAATTGTGGATCAAATTGAGTTGAACGAGGCAATGAAAGTGATTGAATTGGAGGAATTAAAATCTCTTCAATTAAGCGAGCAAGGTCAATTGGCAGTTGAAATCCTTTTGAATGACTTCCAATTATTAGCTGATTATGGCGCCTCCCCGGTTTTAAACATTATCAAAAGTTATGAAGAAGATCAAACTAATCCATTTTTCCCGACTGATGTATATTCTTTTCATGTGGATCGCTCCCCTATTCCAACAGATACTTTTTTATGCACGTATTTAGGGGAATCCAGTGAAATTTTACCAAATTCAAAAGCAATACAAAAAGTTCTTGTACCTGAAATTATTGCCGAACTTAAATCAATATATCACATTAAAGACCAAGATTTTGAATATTTTATTAAGGAGTATTTTTTTGATTTACATTACCAAGCAATTACACATTTTCAACCAATTCGGCTAGGGAATGGTCATATTTGGAAATTAGCGATTGATCACCCAGAATTAAAAGTACCTCCTTGTATTCATCGTGCGCCAAAAGAAAAAGATCAAAAAAGACTTTTACTCATCTGTTAAAA